>NZ_JBBAKG010000005.1:0-131673 GCF_040403615.1 Haliscomenobacter sp.
TCAATGCGGCCAAAGTCAAAACGGGATCTTCGGTAGTCGTCTTGGGCACCGGAGGTGTAGGTTTGAACGTCATTCAAGGCGCTAGAATCGCCGGAGCAGCCAAAATCATTGGCGTAGATGTCAATCCATTGCGCTTGGAAATGGCCAAAAAATACGGCGCAACCCATACGGTATTGGCCGATCGGAACGATACCGGACTGTTAGAAGCGGCAAAAACCATCAAATCCATGACCCAGGGGCGCGGCGCAGATTATGCCTTTGAATGTACCGCCATTCCTGAACTGGGTGCAGCCCCTTTGGCCATGGTCAGAAACGCAGGCACGGCAGTTCAGGTCAGCGGCATCGAGCAAGAGATTGTGATCGACATGAACCTGTTTGAGTGGGACAAAATCTACATCAACCCTCTTTACGGCAAATGTCGGCCTCAAATCGATTTCCCCATTCTCCAGGAACTCTATGCCAAAGGTGACCTGGTATTGGATGAAATGGTCACCCAAACCTATCCTTTGAGCGCCCTGGAGCAAGCCTTTGCCGACATGCACGCGGGCAAAAATGCCAAAGGCGTGATTACCTTTGTTTGACGCAAAAAATCACTTTGTACCATGAGTCAATTTTTCACCATCGAAATCGCTGAGTCTGGAGGCTTGCACCTCCTTACCGTCAAGAGCAATGCCTTGGGGCAGCGCGTCGACATGAGTGTTTTTGTCCCCGAAACAGCGGTGGCATCTAGCCCCGTAGTCATTTTGCTGCACGGCGTATACGGCAGCCATTGGGCCTGGTCGGTCAAAGGCAAAGCGCATTTGACTGCGCAAAGACTCATTCAAGATGGGCAAATCCAGCCCATGATTTTGGCCATGCCATCGGATGGATTGTACGGAGATGGCAGTGGATACGTTCCGCACCACGACTCCAATTTTGAACAATGGATCGTGGAAGAAGTGCCTCAAGTACTGCAAGAACAATTCCCAGTTGTGACCACCGAGTCACCACTTTTCATTACAGGCTTATCGATGGGTGGTTATGGGGCATTGCGGCTGGGAGCCAAGTATCCGCAGGTTTTCCAAGGATTTTCAGGGCTTTCTTCGATCACGCAGTTTGAGCAGATGGCGCAGTTTGTCTCCAATTTTGCGCAGCTACAAAAGGATGCCCTCGAACAGGATGGCGTGCTGGAATGGATGCTGAAAAATCGTGCTCAGCTCCCTCCTTTCCGTTTTGATTGCGGCAGCGAAGACATCCTGATCGATGCCAATCGGCAACTGCACCGGGAGTTGATTGAACAGGGGATAGCGCACGTCTACGAGGAGTTTCCTGGTGGACACGAGTGGCCTTATTGGGAGCGCAATCTAGAGTATAGCCTGAAGTTTTTCAATGAAAGTCTCAAAGTTTGATTTTTTTGCAAAAAGTCCTATTTTAACGTGAGTTAGGGGATTTGCTCAAATACATCTATCATCTTGTAACCCTCGACTTTAGTCGGGGGTTGAGTGCCAGAGTTCTCTCACATCTAACATCCTTCCAGTGGCTTGCATCTACTACAGCTTCATGATGCAGGCCTCTAGAAGGATGTTAGATGTGAAGAGTGAATGCGCTTGGCCCCACCCGTTGAAACGGGCGGTTACAAGATGATAGATGTGGTTAGTGCTAACACATAGCGTATTCAATCTTTTTGAAAATCTCCAAACTCACGTTATTTTAGTCCAATTCAACCCTTCAAAAACACCACCATGCTCAAAGCCGACCACTGGCAAAGCCAAATCTACATCAAAGGATTCGCTGGAAAAATCAACTCCATCAGCCCCGATTTCGACAAACTTGAAGCCCAGGCCATTCAAAAAATGGATCCCAAAGCGGCAGGATACATCGTGGGTGGCGCGGGTCGCCAAGAAACAGTTGCCAACAACCGCTCCGGTTTTGCGTCCTTCAAAATTGTGCCCCGCATGCTGCGCAATGTGGAGCAAAGTGATACGTCGGCAACCCTGTTTGGTCAAAATTTTGCCTCTCCATTTTGGCTTTGCCCCATCGGCGTGCTAGAGATGGTACATCCTGAGGCAGACCTGGCCGTAGCCAGAGCAGCGGCTGAAACGGGTATTCCTTACGTTTTTTCCAACCAGTCTTCGGTACCAATGGAAACTTGCGCCAATGCCATGGGCACTGCGCCGCATTTCTTTCAGTTGTACTGGTCCAAAAACCGCGATCTGGTGGCATCTTTTGTACAAAGGGCTGAAGCCTGCGGTTGTGCGGGCATCGTCCTGACGCTGGATACAACCCTGCTGGGCTGGCGCACCATGGATCTCGACGCAGCTTACCTGCCTTTTATGGAGGGCAAAGGCATCGCTCAATATACCTCCGACCCGGTTTTTCAAAAAATGCTGGACGCCAAAATGCAGGATCCCAATGGCACTCCTCCCCGACCCTCGCTTTCCTGGGATCTGATCAAGGGGCTAATCAAAAGTGTAAACCGCTATCCAGGAGGCAGTTTTGTGCAAAAATTGCGCTCGGGTCGGCCCATGGCGGCAGTGCAACTCTTCGTGCAGACCTACTCCAACCCGGCCCTTACCTGGGATGACCTGGCTTTCCTGCGCGAACACACCAAACTTCCCATCCTGCTCAAAGGCATTTTGCACCCCGACGACGCCCGCAAAGCCCTGGATTACGGCATGAACGGACTGGTGGTGTCCAATCACGGTGGCCGTCAGGTAGATGGGTCCATCAGCGCCATCGAGGCATTGCCTGACGTGGTGGCCGCGGTAGATCAGCGTGTTCCGGTGATCATCGACAGTGGCATCCGCAGTGGCGCCGATGTGTTTAAAGCGCTGGCATTGGGGGCTTCCGCAGTTGGGCTAGGTCGGCCTTACGTGTACGGGCTCACGCTGGATGGCCAATCAGGTGTATTCCAGGTATTGCGCCACCTGATGACCGATTTTGAGTTGACGATGCGTTTGGCAGGATGCAAGTCAGTGGCAGAGATCAATAGGGAGTGTTTGATGTGAATTAATTACTCCCATTACGCAATAGCAGCTTCGCTGCTGTAATTTTTTCACCACCTCAGACACCTGAGTTGCACCTTAGAATCCGAACTGTATTACCTCAGGTGCCCCTTAGGTCTCTAAGGTGGTGAAAAATCAAAGCAGCGAAGCTGCCTGCGTAATCTGAATCAATTAAAAAAACACTTTCGATTCAAATCAGAAATACCCCGAATCAAAAACTAAAACACCTATTCCATGAACTCATCTGCTGATAGCCGCCTGAAATACGGCCTGCTCGCTTTGCTCCTATTTGGCACCGAAGTACTCATTGCCCTTTACCTGCACGACCGCATCATTCGGCCTTACATTGGTGATTTATTGGTGGTCATTTTGATCTATTGCTGTGTCAAAGCCGTGATCAATGCGCCAGTATTTGCTACTGCAATGGGGGTGCTGTTGTTTGCTTATGCGGTAGAGATCTTGCAGTACTTCCGTGTAGTTGATCTCCTGGGGCTGGGGCATTCCAAACTGGCCAGGGTCATCATTGGCAGCTCCTTTGAGTGGATGGATATGCTGGCTTACACGCTGGGGATAGGGCTGGTTTTGATTTTGGAACGCTTGGCTGAAAGAAGCAAGTAAAATTGACTTTTCCCCGACAAAAAACCACCAATTACCCGTGTGCAATCCTCTAACTTCGTGCATCATCGAAGCTAAACGCACACGTTATGAAAAAATACTTAACCCATTTTACTGTTCTGGCTTTCATTCTGAATGCCTCAATATTGTTTAGTCAGGGTTACAAGCCCTTATACTTTCGCCTCAGTCCCGCTGAAGCAGAATACTTGTACCAAAACCCGACAAAAGCGCCCGATTCCAGTTTTTTTCATTCGGAAATCGATGGGTATGAAGAAGAAGAAGGGCATTATCTGAGCGTTACCAATCAAGGGGAGTTGGCAGAAGTCACACTTTACAGTATCGATTCCGCTCAAATCCAGCTGCTCAACAACCACAAAGGACTTGCCTTTTTGTTTACAAATGACCAAGGGAAAAAATTCATCCCCAGCAAAGTATTTTTTGAAAACAAACAAGTCCCATTCAATCCAAAAACTCAATCCTTCCAACTTGCCCACGCTCCGAAAGAAGGTTTGTTAAAAATTGAAACACCGACCCATCAAAGTTATTTCCGATTGGGGCAAATCGACGAAAGGGATCGTTATAGGAGGGGTTTGTACTACCGATTCTCCCACACTAGAGTAGGTTGGATCCTAACCTGGCCAATCCGCAATTTCATTTCCATACCTGTGTATTATGTCAAACGCGGTATAAAAACCAACCAATGGAGTAGACCCTGGCGTTACTGGTTTCCAGGACGACCTTCTCGCAACCTGCAAGGTTACATCGCCCTCAACCAGCCCATGTTCAGACACGGCGACACCCTGAAAATCAAAGCTTTTGTCAGCAGTCCGAATGGCCGACCACTAAAGGGAGGCCTCCAGTTGGAAATAACCCAGCACTGGGGGAAAGTTGTCTACAATAAATCCATTAGTGCTGAAACGCCAGGAAGGTACATTTTGGAATGGCCGCTCAAGGACAGCCTACCACTTGATCAAGATTACAACATCGAGATCTCTTACACTGGGCCAAAAAACTGGAAAGGTTTGAACCATACTTTTCGACTTGAAGATTATCAATTGGATGAAATCAAGTACGAACTGAAGGCTTCGAGTACTTCGTTTCATCGCGGCGAAAAATGTATCCTCAAACTAAGCGCCAAGACAACCAACGAATTGCCAGTTCCAGATGCCGAAGCTGATGTGTATTTGTTGAGCAGTTACATCAAACATTTTCATGCAGACAGCCTTGTGGTGCCAGATACGCTCTGGCACAGCAGAGAAAGCCTGGGCGCAAGGGGAGAATGGAATCTGGTGCTTCCTGATTCCCTCATTCCAGCCGTTTCTGCCGAATTATTCGTGCACGTCAATTTCATCAATAGCTCAGGGGAGTTGAAGCACAAAGAACAAACCCTCCAGTTTTGGCATACAGCAGCTTTAAAGGCTCGAAACACCCCACAAAATACCGATGCATCAGTCAGTGTGTCAGGTTTGCGTACGTCGGATTCCATCCAGATGCGCATCAACAATCCCCAAAAAATTCCGGTCTGGTTTCAAATCAAAACGAGAGGCCAACTGATCAGGGAAGGCTTTTTTCAGGATTCAACCTGGGCTTGGGAAGATCGAGACTTGAGTCCTCAGACCTATCATCTTTATTACCAATATTTATGGCAAGACGAAATTATCCAAGAACAGCAGACCTTTGAGCATTATGAAAAAGCTTTGACCATTGCATTAGAAGGGCCAGACCGGGTTATTCCTGGTCAGGAAGTCAGTTTCGAAGTAAAAGTAAACCGCGGCAATGAACGTCCGGCCAAAGGGGTAGACCTCAGTGCTGGGGCCATCAATGCCCAATTTGGGGAAAAGACAAGCTACACCTTGCCCAATATTGGCTATAAAAAACAACAGAGTCCCAAAAAAGCCAAACAATACTACAAAAAGCCGCCGATATCGAAATACCAAGTCCCGTTTACCCGGTTTTTAACGGAAACCTTTCAGGTCAAAGATTCCCTGTTCTACCAGTACCGCTATACCCAGCAACTGCTTCAAACCTGGCGGGACACTTCCATGAAGAAAGATACTTTTTATCGAACCGTGGCGCAGTTTGCTCCTTTTTTGGTCAAAGGAGGAAAAATGCAGCCCATCTATTTGATTTATGCCAATCGGAAACTGGTATACTATTATGACACCCAGGACAAGGCTTCCTATAGCTTTGTCGGCTTGCCTGGAGAAAACCAAATCACCATTCGAACCCGTACTTGTGAATACATCCTCGACAATGTTATGCTTCGCAAAGGAGAAAAACTAGAGTTGGTCATCAATGAAGATTATTGGAAATATGGGGAAAATAAAGCCCACATCAGGCAAATTCCGCGATCGGATTTTTTCACCAAAGAGGAAAAGCTATTGATCAATCAAAGCATTTTGGCTTTTCATGAGCCGAAAAACAACAATTCCTGGAACAGAGACAGTTTTTTCATCTGGGATACTCCCAACAATCTTCACTTTATTGCGAATCCCAAATTTGGCGATAAAGTGGGGCCGTTTTTCAATCATGCTACCTTAAACTACGTTTCAATCAACAACTTCAAAAAGCAGTTCTTGTTTGAACCTGGCTTTAGCTATTCCATTGAACAGAACCGCGAAAGATTGTATGCTTATAACGTAGTGCCAGAATTGCCCAAAAACGCACCCCTGCAAAAAGCGTTGCCCCAACCCAAGCTAAGACAGCATATCATTTCGCCCAGTTCCATCCGCTTGTATTCGCCCATTCGGCCCTGGTTTCCTTACGACCCAATACCCTTCAAAAAAATAAAACAAAGTGGACGATACCAATTTGAATACCCTACACCTATTCCTTCAGTTGACTCTTTGAACTTATCCTTGGTCGTTGTTCAGAATCTGGAAGAAGGCATCAAGTGGGTCTTACAACCGGGGACTCGCAGTATAAATCATCTTACCGCCGGAGAATATGAGTTACTGTTGTTCAATTCGAAAAAAGACGTTTTTCGCAAAAAGATCATAATAAAAAGAGATACCCTCATCTATAAAAACCTGACTAACATCCATTTCCAAAAAGCAGATAGCCTATTTTGGAAGATACTTAAACACCATGTACCTGAACCATCCTACCTCTATAATACCAGAAGAGACTACAGTTCAACATTAATCAAAACAAGTGGCAAGACAAAATTACTTCAGGGTCAAATTCAAGATGATAACGGAGAACCATTGATCGGTGCTTCGATATTGGTAAAACATACCTCAATAGGAACGAGTACCGACATTGAAGGAAAATTCAGCCTTGAAGTACCGATTGAAGCCACTGAAATCGTCATCAGCTATACCGGCTTCACCACCGAAGAAATCCCTTGGTCACCCGCAACGGGAAGCCATCCCTCAGTTGTTGTTATGAGAACTTCAGCGAATCTATTGTCAGAAGTAGTTGTCACCAGCGGGTACAGCGTATTGCGAAGCAGATCGAATGTGGGCAGTGCTACAACCATCACAATGGCTTCAATGTCGAGTGTAATAGGTATTGAAAATGCTGTACCACAACGAAAAGTGCAACACAAATCTTTGAATTCAATTTTGTCATTTCCAGATACAAGTAGCTTTAGCAATGCCATCCGCAAAAACTTCCACGATCACGCTTTCTGGCAACCCCGTTTGCGTAGCAACCGATATGGAGAAGCCCAGTTCAAGGTCAAATTTCCAGACGACATCACCAATTGGAAGGTGTTTGTCATTGGAGCGGATAAGCGGCTGCAAGCAGGTTTGTACCAAGGCAATATACAATCGTACAAGCCTCTGATGGCCCAATTGGCGACCCCTCGTTTTTTGATCCAGGGCGATCAAACGACCTTGAACGGGAAGGTGCTCAATTACACCAATGATACCTTCAGCATTCACACCTACTTTCAGGTGGAAGATCGCCGCATTTTTGATAAAACCCAAACCCTGAAAGAGGGGTTAGTAGACAGGGTCAGCATTGAAGCTCCGGCTCAAGCAGATTCGCTCCATTTTACCTACGCTTTAGAAACCAGCAATGGCTATCTGGATGGAGAGCAACGATCGCTTCCCGTATTGCCAGTCGGCACCAAAGAGACAGAAGGAATTTTCCTGGTGATCGAGCGAGACACCGTTCTGGATTTCAGTCATAAAACGGGCCAGATCAAATTTCGCGCCGAACCCAACACACTAGCCCTTTTGTTGGATGACATCCAATACCTACGCGATTACCCCTTTGGTTGCAATGAACAAACAGCCAGTAAATTGATGGGATTGCTCAGCGAAAAACAAATCCGCAAGGCACAGTCTCAACCGCTCAATACCGAAAAGATGATTCTTGAAGGCATTGCCCGTTTAACAAAAGGCCAAAACGAGAATGGATCCTGGGGATGGTGGCCAAATGGAGCGGACAATCTGTGGATGTCCAATTACGTCATTCAGGCGCTGATAAAAGCCCAGCAAGAAGGGTATTCCTGTAATGCATTGGAGGACGGATTGCGCTGGCTCAACATAAAATTGCCAATCCTGAAGGAAACAGAATTTTTGCAAAGTTTGAAAACCTTGATCCTGTCTGGTCAGAACATCGATACGACCGGGTTATACACTAAATTGGCTTTACCACAAACCACCTTGCACGACCATTTATTGCGCATCTGGATTCAGCAAGAACTGGGCTTTGGTCCATCCGTATCTACCTTCCTCAAATACCGTAAACTCGACGCCCACGGCGGTGCATTTTGGGAAGAAGAAAACCACGACCTGCACCGCTACAGTTGGGACAACAACCGCCTAGCCAATACCCTCCTCGCCTATCAAATTGCCAAAAAAGCAGGCTTGACGGAAGAACTCAAGCGCATCCGCTTGCACCTGCTGACCCATCGGGGATACATCCACGATGGCCAGCGCGTGGGCAATGGCTGGATGAATACCCGGGAGGTCGCCAGTGTACTCACTACCATTTTGCCAGAACTGTGCGAAGGCAACAGCACCCTAAACATCAGCACCTTACAATTGAGTGGTGCATTGAAAAACACCGTAAGCAAACAAACTTTTAGTGCCAGTTTCAATGCCAATCAACCATTGGTTCTCTCAGTCAAAGGCACCGGCCCATTCTTCTGCACCGCCTACCAGGAATCCTGGAACACGAACCCCGCCCCCAAATCCGATCTGTTTGCCGTAAGCAGCCACCTCGAAGCTGCGGGAGAACCTGTCAAATCGCTTCAATTTGGCAAAGCTGCTCAATTGATTGCTGAAGTGGATGTCAAACAAGAAGGCCAATACGTAATGATCGAAATCCCGATCCCGGCGGGCTGCTCTTATGGCGAAAAAACCAATGGCTACCGCTACCCCGAAGTGCACCGCGAGTACTTCCCAGAAAAAGTCAGCATCTTTTGCGAGAAACTACCGATTGGCCAGCACCGCTTTTCAATCAACCTTGAACCTAGGTTCAGCGGAGTTTACACCTTGAATCCAGTGCGGGTGGAGGAAATGTATTTTCCAGTGCTGTATGGGCGAAATGGTGTGGAGTCGGTAAAGATTAAACCGTAGTTGGGTTTGAAAAAGAGCTATTTCAAAATCGGAATATTGTATGGTAAAACACTCTGATTTCACATTATAAATGTATTTTTTAAATTAATCGGCGTTTTGTATGTCTATTTGAAATAATTGGATAATTTTAAATTATTATTCAGCTCAATTTTAATTCTCTCTAACAAACAAAATTTATGAAACAAACAAAACTTTGGAGTCTTACCATACTCATTATGTGTATGTTAGGACTAAGTCTCCCCCCGAGTGCGTTTGCACAGAGCAAGGTCACTGGGAAAGTTTTGGAGAAAGGGAAAGAAGCGCTCCCCGGCGTAAGCATCCTCATCAAAGGCACCAGCCAAGGCACAGTTACCGAAGTAGACGGTACCTTCAACTTGATGGTGGCCAATGTAAATGATGCGGTCTTACTCTTCTCTTACACCGGATTTGTAACGCAAGAAGTGCCACTCGCTGGCCGTACGAACCTCGACATCAATTTGGTTGCCGACAACCTCCTGCTCAACGAAGTAGTAGTAGTAGGTTACGGCGTACAAAAGAAAGAAACCGTTACTGGCGCAGTATCCAGCGTGAAAGGTTCCGACCTGGTTAAATCTCCCGCGGTCAACGTTTCCAACTCTATTGCTGGCCGCATGGCCGGGGTAGTAGCGGTCAATGGCAGTGGGGAACCGGGCGCCGATGGTTCGAGCATTCGGATTCGGGGTACAAATACGTTGAACAACGCCAGTGCTTTGATCGTAATCGATGGTATTCCGGCTCGTACAGGGGGCTTGGATCGTTTGAACCCCAACGATATCGAAACAATTTCGGTATTGAAGGATGCATCTGCGGCCATCTATGGCTCTCGTGCAGCCAACGGGGTTATCCTGATCACCACCAAACGGGGTAAAATCAGCAAGCCAGAATTGTCTTATTCTTTCAACCAGGGTTACACCCAACCCACCGAATTGCCAAAACTAGCTGATGCTGCTCAGTACACCGAAATGTTGAACGATCTGGACATTTATGGTTTACCTGCCAGCGAATGGGCGGCTGCAACTACTGCTTATAAAACCACGGGCACTTACACTCGTCCTAACGGTCAGGTGCGTAAAGCACCATTCCAACCTGACGACTTTCAGAAGTACCGCGATGGTTCTGACCCTTGGGGCCACCCCAACACCGATTGGTATGCGGCAACCCTCAAAGAATGGTCGCCACAACAACGCCACAACCTACAGTTGACCGGGGGGGGTGAAAACCTCAAATACATGGCATCTTTGGGTTACCAAAATCAGGACGGCGTGTACATCAACTCCGCTACAGGATACAAGCAGTACGACCTGCGCATCAACCTCGACGCCAAAATCAACGAGTACATTAGCGTAAATATGGGGATGCTGGGACGCCAGGAAAACCGCTTTTACCCAACCCAATCAGCGGGTGCCATCTTCCGGATGTTGATGCGGGGCAAACCACAACAGCCAGCTTACTGGCCTGATGGACGCCCTGGGCCAGACATCGAAAACGGCCAAAATCCAGTGGTCATTACCACCGATCAAACGGGTTACAACGATACAAAAAGCGATTTTTTCCAAACCAATGGCCAAATCGACATCAAAATCCCGGGCATCAAAGGTTTGAAATTTTCCGGTACTGCTGCAATCGACAAACTCAACCAAAACAGCAAAGTTTGGACTACTCCATGGACTTTATTTGAGCGAGGCACTGGCTTTGAAGCCGATGGGGTTACCCCAAAATTGGTTGCAGCCAAACGCGGACCTGCCGAGCCAAACCTGAACTTAGGCAATTCGACTCGGTTAAACATCTTGTTGGGTGGAGTTTTGACCTATGAAAAAACCTTTGGAAACCATAGCCTGACCGCTTTAGCGGGTACCAACCGGGAAACCATCGACGGTACCAACTTCAGCGCTTTCCGTCGTTTCTTCATTTCACCAGCGCTTGACCAGCTGTTTGCGGGTGGTGACCTCGAAAGAAACAACAATGGTGGTGCCTTCCAGACTGCACGTATCAACTACTTTGGCCGGGTTGCTTACAACTACAAGGAAAAATACCTCCTGGAGTTCCTTTGGCGTTACGATGGCTCGGATATCTTCCCTGAAGAAACCCGTTATGGCTTCTTCCCTGGCGTAATGGGTGGTTGGGTAATTTCGTCCGAAAAATTCATGGACGCCATCCCTGCGATCAATTACCTGAAATTAAGAGGATCCTGGGGACAATTGGGTAATGACCAAATCGATTCCTACCAGTACCTGTCTACTTACGGCTTCAATAGTTACATCCTCGGCAATGTGGAAACCAAAACCTTGTTTGAGGCGCGGATTCCCAATACCAACATTACCTGGGAAGTCGCTACCAACGCCAACATTGGTTTGGAAGGATCGATCCTAAACGATAAGGTCACCTTTGAATTTGACTACTTCAACAACAAGCGGACCAATATCTTGTGGTTTAAAAACGCATCCGTTCCTCAATCAACAGGTTTGACTCTGCCAAGGCAAAACATTGGCGAAGTAGCAAACCAAGGCTTCGACGCATCGATTGGCTATCGCAGCAACATTGGCGCATTCAAATTCAGTGTCAATGTGAATGGAGGGTATGCCAAAAATAAAATCCTGTTCTGGGATGAAGCTCCTGGATCACCAGAATGGCAACGGACTACTGGACGCCCCATCAACGCCGTCCAGGTTTACCAGTACGATGGAGTATTCGCGACTCAGGAAGAAATCAATGCGGAGAAAATTGACTACAAAGCCATTGTCAATACGCTGCGTCCTGGCGACATGAAGTACAAAGACTTCAACGGTGATGGAAAAATCAATCCCGACGACCGTGTGCGTACTGACTTCAACAACGTTCCTACCTTCCAGGGTGGTTTGAGTTTGATTGCCAGTTACAAAGGTTTTGATTTGAACATCCTTTTCCAGGGTTCGGCTGGTGCAAAATCTTTTGTTAGTCCAGGTGAAATGGGCAACATTGGAAACTATCTATTGGAAATGTACCAAGACCGTTGGACGGTAGAAAACCCCAGCAGTGTACATCCACGGATTGCCAACCGCAGTGACCAGTATTTCTCTGGTGGCAATGATTATTGGTTCAGAAGTACCGATTACATCCGCCTGAAAAACATGGAAATTGGTTACACCTTGCCTGAAAATGTGATCAAAAAAGCAGGTATGACCAGCGTACGTTTGTACTTCAATGGTTTGAACCTGTTCACCATTACTGATTTCAGTGCGTTTGACCCAGAGGCTAGCAGTACATCTGGCCAGTTTTACCCACAACAGCGAGTACTCAACGGTGGCATCACGGTTACATTCTAACATCACCCAAAAAAATCTAAGTAACGATGAGAAACATCATCTTAGCATTAGTTGCAGTTTTGTTCATCAACAGTTGTAATGACGATTTTGTCAATACACAACCTTTGGATCAGTTAGCGGAAACAGCGGTCTGGACCGATGGCTCCCTGGCAGAAGCCTTCGTATCGAATATCTACGCCGGATTGGGCAATGGTGGTTTCGACGAGCAAATGCTCGCTTCATTGACCGACGAAACCATGTTCACTCACCCTGGTCGCAACATTACGACCATTACCGAGTCACGTTCCAACCCAGCCGATCCAGGTTGGATCAATGGCACCTTGAGCTGGAACAACATGTACCTGCGCATTCGTGCCTCCAACCTGGCACTGAGCAATCTGGAGAACCCACAATTCACCAATCCAACCCTGGTGGATCGTTTGAAAGGGGAAGCCAAGTTCATGCGCGCTTATTACTACCAGCAATTGCTGCGCTATTTCGGTGGGGTGCCCATCGTAGACAAACCATACAAATTGGACGATACCGACTTTTTGTCGGCGAGAAATACTTATGAAGAGTGTGTCAATTTCATCGTCAAAGATTGTGATGAAGCCGCAGCTTTATTGGACGGGAAAACGCTAGTAGCCGGTCGTGCTACCAAGGCTGCTGCCCTGGCACTGAAGTCGCGCGTATTGTTGTACGCAGCAAGTGACTTGCACGACATGCCGACTGCCAAAGCGAAGTCAAGTGTACTCTCCGCTTATGCCAAACCTGAATTGGTTGGCTACGTGAGTGGTGACCGCAAAGCCCGCTGGGAAAAAGCCCGTGATGCCGCCAAAGCAGTGGTGGATTTGCCAGGTTTCGGCTTCCAACTCGGTCTATCTGCACCTGCTGCACAGGCCGACGCAGTGAACAATTACAGAAACGCCTCTTTGTCTCAAAACGGTGGCGAAAAGGAATTGATTTTGGCGCGTTATTTCATCAACCTCAAACAGGAAGGTGGCGGTCGCCAAGGTCTGTTCAACGGGCCTAATGGCTATAACAACTGGGCGGGTAACACCCCTATCCAATTGATGATCGACGATTATGAAATGATGGATGGTAGTAAATTTGACTGGAATAATCCAGCCCACGCTGCTGCCCCTTACACCAATCGTGATCCACGTTTCTACTCTTCCATCCTGTACGATGGTTCAAACTGGAAACCACGTCCTGCCGCCGTAGCCTCTAAGGATCCTGTCAACCAAATTCAAACGGGTACTTACGAAGTAATAAGTGGTTCTACCAAAGTGCCAGCCTTTGGCTTGGACACCCGTAAGAGTAGTGTAGAAGACTGGAATGGCAGTTACACAGGCTACTATGCCCGCAAGTTCATCGATCCAAACCCAGCTATCGTTGACCAAAACACCTGGCAGCAAGTGCCATGGCCTACCCTGCGCTACACTGAAGCCATCTTCAACTACGCTGAGGCTTTGATTGAATTGGGTGACGATGCCACTGCCCGCACCTGGCTCAACAAAATCCGCTTCCGTGCAGGTATGCCTGCACTGACCGAATCTGGCGATGCCCTCAAGCAGCGCTTCCGTAACGAGAAACGCATCGAAATGTACCTGGAAGAGCAGCGTTACCACGATACCCGCCGCTGGATGATTGCACCCACTACCCTGGGCCGCAAAGCCAATGGCATCAACATCAATGGTACCCTGAAAGCGGGTAAAAATGTGACACTTTACAAGTACGATCCGACCAACTACGATTATACTTACAAGGTCTTTGAAATCGACCCAGGTAAGGAAAACCGCGCCTGGTTGGACAAACAGTATTACCTGCCGATCCAACGCGATGAGATGAACCGGAACAATAAACTGGTGCAAAACCCAGGGTATTAATCCTGAAGTTCTTCAACTAGAATAAATGCAAGGGGCGCAAGAGAACGAATGGTCTTTTGTGCCCCTTTGCTTTGCTTTTGTATCCTTTGTGCTACATTTGTGCATCAAGTCCAGTTTTTTTTGAAATTCTTGCAATTGAAACATTATCAATAATGAGAGTCATCTACACCATTCAGAAAGCAATTACTTTACTTGTTATACTTCTCTTTTTCTTTCAGTGCAAAAGCGATCAAGCCACGGATACCGCCCCCGCCGATGCACTTTTCACTTTACTGAACCCGGCCAAAACAGGCATCGATTTCCAAAACGCCATCACCGAAGGACTCAACACCAATGTGCTGATGTACGAATACTTTTACAACGGTGGCGGTGTAGCAGTGGGCGATGTCAACAACGATGGCCTCGACGACTTGTATTTCACCAGCAATATGCAGTCCAACCGCCTTTACCTCAACAAAGGCAAAATGACTTTTCAGGACATCACCGCATCAGCAGGAGTCTCCGGTCGCGATGGCCCCTGGAAAACCGGCACAACCATGGCCGATGTAAACGGCGATGGCTTACTCGATATCTATGTTTGTTATTCGGGAAGTTTGAGCCCTGAAAAGCGCACCAACCAACTGTTTATCAACCAGGGCGTGTCTCCATCTGGCGAAGTAACTTTTGTAGAAAAAGCCGCCGAATACGGCCTCAACAGCCCCGCGACCAGTACCCAGGCGACCTTTTTTGATTTCGACAAAGATGGCGATCTCGATATGTTTCTGCTCAACCACAACCCCCGTTCTCTCCCGGTTTTGGATGAAGCCACCACCGCCGAAATCCTCAAAGTAGACGACCCCAGCAACGGCATGCGCTTGTTTCGACACGATAAAAGCGCCAATGGCGAACCGTTTTTTCAAGACATTACCCAACAAGCCGGCTTACTCAGCTCTGCCCTTTCATACGGCTTGGGCGCCGCAATGGCCGATTACAATGGCGATGGCTGGATCGACATGTACATCTCCAACGATTACACCATTCCCGATTTCCTGTACCTCAACAATAAAAAAGGGGGCTTCGTCAATCAAATTCAAAAAAGCATTGGCCATACCTCCCACTTTTCGATGGGCAGCGACGCCGCCGACATCAACAACGACGGCCTGACCGACATCCTCACCCTGGACATGCTGCCAGAAGACAATCGCCGCCAAAAGCTATTGATGACACCCGATAATTACGAAAAATTTGATTTCAACCTCAAGGTCGGTTTTGGACACCAATACATGCGCAACATGCTCCAGATCAATCAAGGGCTGATCAACAACGAATTGAGCTTTGCGGAAATGGGCCAACTGGCAGGCATTTCCAGTACCGACTGGAGTTGGGCGGCCCTGTTTGCCGACTACGACAACGATGGCTGGAAAGACCTCTACATCACCAACGGTTACCTGCGCGACTATACCAACCTGGATTTTCTAAAATACATGGGGGATTTTATCCAAAACAACCAGGGCAGCATCCAGCGCCAAAACGTGCTGGAATTGGTGCAACAAATCCCGGCCTCCAACCTCAGCAACTACCTCTTCAAAAACAACGGCGACTTGAGCTTCCAAAATGTCAGTCAGCCCTGGGGCATCGCCCAACCTTCCAACAGCAATGGGGCAGCCTACTCCGATCTGGACAACGACGGTGACCTGGATCTGGTGGTCAACAACATCAACCTGCCCGCCTCGATTTACCAAAACGAAGCAGACAAGCGCTTTAAAAACCATTACCTGAACCTCAAACTGGAAGGCGAAGGCCAAAACAAACAGGGCCTGGGTGCAAAGGTAACACTGTACCAAAAAGGCAAAATTCAATACCTGGAACAAATGCCTACCCGTGGTTATCAATCAAGCGTATCACCCGTTTTGCATTTTGGCTTGGGCCAAAACAAAACCATCGACAGCTTGAAAATCGTTTGGTTGAGTGGAAAACTAGAGCTAATCTACAAGCTCAGTGGTGATCAACTACTGACCCTCAAGGAGCAAAAAGCAGGCAATGCCGCTTCTACTTCACCAACGTTTCCTGCGCCAATTTTTAAAGAAATAGCATCTCCCATTGCTTTCCTCTCCCCGACCAACAGCATCAATGACTTCAAAAGACAGCCACTCCTGAGCAATCCATTGTCTCAGCTTGGCCCATGTTTGATCAAAGGCGACATCAACGGAGATGGATTGGAGGATGTATACGCAGGTGGCGAGGGCGAGCAAGCTGGCGCACTTTTTTTGCAAAACAAAAATGGCAGTTTTACCCGCAAGACTCAGGCAGCTTTTGAAGCCGACAAAGCCAGCGATGATTCCGATGCCGCCTTTTTGGACGCCAATGGCGATGGCTTCACCGACTTGTACGTGTGCAGCGGTGGCTATGCCAATTTTCTACCCGATGATCCGGCCTTGCAAGATCGCTTGTACCTGAATGACGGCAAAGGCAATTTCAGCAAAAGCAGCAGCGCATTACCCACAATATTGTCCAGCAAAAGCTGCGTTGGTGTTGCTGACATCAATGGCGACAACAAACCGGATTTGTTCGTTGGAGGGCGGGTTATCCCCGGACGTTATCCCGAGACTCCCCACAGTTATTTACTGATCAACAACGGGAAAGGACAATTTGTAGATCAAACCGCCTCCCTCGCACCAACGCTGGCACAGATCGGCATGGTCAGCGACGCAGCCTGGCACGATTTAGATGGCGACAAACGCCCTGAATTGATCCTCGTTGGCGAGTTCATGCCCATCACCGTTTTTGGACAAAAAAATGGCAAATGGACGGATGTGACCAACGCTTACTTTGACA
Organism: Haliscomenobacter sp.; assembly: GCF_040403615.1. Lineage (NCBI taxonomy): Bacteria > Pseudomonadati > Bacteroidota > Saprospiria > Saprospirales > Haliscomenobacteraceae > Haliscomenobacter > Haliscomenobacter sp. Next base: position 17,136 of record NZ_JBBAKG010000005.1, read on the forward strand.
AAAAATACGCAGGATTGTGGAATACATTGCTCCTGGAAGACCTGAATGGCGATGGCAATACCGATCTGCTGGTGGGCAACCTGGGAACAAACTCACAGTTGAAAGCCAGCGACAAAGAGCCCGTGGAACTCTACTTCAAAGACTTTGACGACAATGGCGCCGTTGATCCAATCCTTTGCTACTACAACCAGGGCACCAGCTATCCGTACATTACCCGCGATGAATTGCTGGATCAAATGAGCATCATGCGGCCTCGGTTTCCGGATTACAAAAGTTACGCCGACGCCACTTTGAAGGAGGTATTTACCCCCGAGGAATTAAAAGGCGCAACGCGACTTGAAGCCAACTACCTAAAAACGGCTTTATTTGTAATGGGTTCAAGCCACAAATTTCAGGAGAAAGCCCTGCCATTGGAGGCTCAGGCATCGCCAATCTATGCGATTTGCACGCTGGATGTTGACCAGGATGGCAAAAAAGACTTGTTCCTGGGCGGCAACATCAATAAAGCCCGCCTTAAATTCGGCAAATACGACGCCAACTACGGCCTGATCCTGAAAGGAGACGGCAAGGGCACATTCAGCTCCGTTCCACAAAAACAGGCCGGATTGCGGCTATTGGGAGATGTGCGGAGTGTGCTGACGCTTCAGCGAAAATTGATTGTTGGTGTTCATCAGCAAATGGTTAAGGCATATCAGTTTTGATGATTTTTATTTTTAGTCGTTGAATGCGCAATATTACTGTTGCCTAAGAACCCTGAAAGCAGGGGCGATAGGCTCTAACATTTCGTGCATCGGAAGCCCCGCTAGGGGCGTAATATGGGTAGAAAACAACGGTCCCGGTGTTTTCCAGAGTCCCGTAGGGACGGAATATGGGTATTTTTGCACTTAAAATACCCATGTTCCGTCCCTAACGGGACTTCGGAAATATTGGGAATCCATTTGCTACCCATATCACGCCCCTAACGGGGCTTTTTGCCATGCTAAAATGGAACCAATCGACCCTTCCTTCAGAACTCAGGGGTTCTTAAGCAACAGTAAGCTTATGCATTCAACGCATGAATTTTCCATAAATATCCACCACTCATGCGGAAGTACATTTATAGTTACGTACTGCTTTTTAGCCTATTTGCGTGTACAAAAAAGGCGCCGACTAGCCCCGAAATCACGTCTCAAAACATCTCCAAAGTCATCACCCAAATGACCGACGTGATGATCCACGATGTCAGCAACCCTCCACTGGCAGCGCGATTTTTTGCGTACACCTGTTTGGCGGCCTACGAAGTCATCGCCCTGCACGAATCGGAATTCCCTTCGATGTACGGCAAATTGACCGATTTTCCAAAAATCGAAAAACCAGCTACCAGCGAGGCGTATGATTACAAACTGGCCGCGGTTTTGGCCATGTACGAAACCGCCAAAAAACTCCAGCCTTCCGGCCCAAAACTAGACACTTTGGAAAAAAAATGGCTGGATTCGCTAAAATCAGCAGGGGTAGTACCGACTCAATTGGATCAAGCCCAGGCTTTTGCGCAAGCCATCAGTGTTCAAATCCTCGCCTATGCCAAGGCCGATCGCTACAACCGCATTAGCAATTACCCCCGCTACACGCCGCTGGGTACAGAGGGCAGTTGGTATCCCACGCCTCCGGGCTATTTTGCACCGGTAGAACCTTACTTCAATACCATTCGATCTTTCACCCTGGATTCGGCTGCGCAGTTCAAACCAGTGCCACCAGAACCTTTTTCGGCAGATAAAAAATCCGGCTTTTATGCCCAAATGCAGGAAGTGTATGCCCAGGATTTAAGCCCGGACAAAAAGGAAATCGCCGCTTTTTGGGACTGCAATCCCTTTGCTTTACAAGACAACGGCCACTTGATGGTGGGCATGAAAAAAATCTCCCCCGGGGCACATTGGATGGGGATCGCGGGAATTGCCTGCGAAAAATCCAAAGCGAGCTTGTCAAAAACAATCCAGGCCTATACCGTACTGGCCATTGGCCTCATGGACGGATTTTACTGCTGCTGGGACGAGAAATACCGCAGCAACCGCATCCGCCCTGAAACCGCCATCCGTAAATACATCGACCCAAAGTGGAAGCCTTTTTTGCAAACGCCTCCTTTCCCGGAGTACCTGAGTGGCCATTCCACCATCTCCGCCGCCTCCGCCACGATTCTGACTCATTTCTTTGGCGAAAATTTTGCCTATACCGATACCGTGGAGGAACGCTTTGGCCTGAAGTCCCGAAATTTCCAATCCTTCCAGCAGGCCGCCGATGAGGCTGGAATCTCGCGCATGTACGGCGGCATTCATTTCATCGACGCCATCACCAATGGCCAAAAACAAGGGGAATTGGTGGGGAAATGGGTGCTGGGGAAGGTGGATTGAGGTTGTGCCTTTACACTACTGGACATTTTTATTTCGCGCAGATGCTACACAGATTAAATCGCAGATTTCACACAGATTTTTCTGCGATTTAACCTGCGTCAAATTTGTGTGAACAAAAAATGTCCAGTCGTATGAGGCGCCGCCCCTACTCCACCCCCATCTCCTCCCTCAAAAACGGCGCAGCCTTCACAAAATTCGCCGCGTGCAAGTGGTACACCCAAGTATCCTGAGCAAACAAGAATAGTCCTTGTACCACGATGGCCCAACCAAAGCCTTGCCACAACTCGGGTAAAGACACGCCTTCACGCAAGCCGTGTTCGTGCAGCAACAAACCCGTGAAAACATACGCAAAATCAAGGCCAATATTGAGCAGTAGCATTTTTTCGACGTGGCGCTGGGCTTCAAAACGCTCAAAAGCATTGCCCTTTTGGAATTTGCGAAAAATGGCGTGGTAAAAAACCAGCACAGCGAAGGCCAGATTGATAAAACCCCAAACCATGTGCATCATGAAAAAATAATAGGTCTCTCCATGAAAGGCAACAATGGCCAGCGGCCCGGTTGCAATGCACAACAAACTCCACCAGGCCAACACGGCCAGGTGCCGCCGTACAATGCCCCGGAAACGCTGGTCAAAATCGCGGATTTCATCAAATGGCTCATTCAAACGCAACGGAGTGGTGAAAGCGGTGATGAGATAGCGTGTGTGGCGAAGTTGCATGGTGGATTTTTACCCAAAAATCAACTAAAATTCCTAGTCCTTGCAATGACTAACTCGACTTCAAAAGAATGATTTTTTACCAACTCAGCTGAACATCCATTTTCTCTCCATTTATGAATGCCAAAATGCCAAAAACATCTTTCCCAGATAAAATCGAAGACACTACTCCAATAACTTGGCATTTATTTTTATATTCGCGGCTTAACCTTTTACCATCGACCATGAATCTGAAGCCGCTCTTTTGCATTATCCTGAGCGTCATAGCTCTGACTGCTTTTGCGCAAAAAAACAAGACTGCCCCCAAAGTGATTCCCCCCGCCGATCCCGGCACTGAGGCCACCAGTCCCTTGAGTTTGAATACCGACCATTTAAAAGCCCTGAAGTTTCGCTTCGTAGGCCCAAGTCGAGGTGGTCGCTCTACCGCAGTTGAAGGCGTGCGCCAAGAACCCAACACCTTTTACATGGGTGCAACCGGAGGAGGCGTTTGGAAAACCACCGATGCTGGCCTGACCTGGAAAAACCTCTCTGACCACGACATCAAAACGGCTTCCGTAGGCGCCATTGCTGTTGCGCCGTCCGATCCCAATGTCGTGTACGTCGGCATGGGTACCGCCGATCCGCGTGGCAACGTCATTCCCGGCGATGGCATTTACCGCAGTACCGATGCTGGAAACCATTGGACGCATTTGGGGCTGAAGCAGGCCGGACAGATTGGCAAAATTGTGGTGCATCCCCAAAACCCGGACTGGGTTACGGTGGCGGTTTTGGGCAATGTGTTTGGCCCCAGTACTGAGCGCGGCATTTTCCGCAGCAAAGACGGAGGCAAGACCTGGGAAAAAATCCTTTACGTCAGCGATAAAACCGGCGCAATTGAACTCGTGGCCGATCCTTCCAACCCACGCATTTTGTACGCCGGATTCTGGACTGCCGAGCGCAAATCCTGGACACTTGTCGACGGCAGTGCCGAAGGCGGCGTATGGAAAAGCCTCAATGGTGGCGATACCTGGGAAAAACTCGCTGGTGGATTGCCCGATGGGGTTGTTGGCCGCATTGGCATCGCGGTTTCGCCAGTAAAACCTTCCAGGGTTTGGATTCAAATCGAAGCCAAAGACGAAAGCAAAGGCGGTTTGTACCGCTCTGAGGATAGCGGAAAAACTTTTACCCGCATTTGTCGCGACCATACGATTCGCCAACGTGCCTGGTATTATTCGCGGATTTATGCCGATCCCAAGGACGAAAATACGGTTTACAACCTCAACGTCAACTTCATGAAGTCGATCGATGGGGGCAAAACTTTCTCCCGCATCAATGTACCGCATGGCGATACCCACGTGCTGTGGATCAATCCAGACAACTCCAATACCATGATTCAAGGCAATGATGGCGGGGCTTGCATCACTCTCAACGCAGGCAGTACCTGGAGCAGCCAATTGAACCAACCTACCCCGGAGTTTTACCGCCTCACGCTCGACAATCAGTTTCCTTATCGCTTGTACAGCGCCCAGCAAGACAATTCCACCATTTCCGTCCCCAGTCGTTTTGATCCTGCCCTTAGCCCACAGGAACAATGGCGCGAAGTAGGCGGCGGCGAAAGTGGCCACATTGCGGTAGATCCCCGTAATCCCAATGTGATTTACGCGGGCAATTACATCGGACAGATCACCAAAACCGACTTGAGTCGGGGGCACCGCCGCGATGTAGTTGCTTATCCGCAGATGCACGACGGTACCGCTCCTCGTGATATTCGCTACCGCTTTCAGTGGAACGCGCCGATCCGGGTTTCCCCGCATAATCCTGATGTGGTGTACCACTGTTCGCAATACGTACACCGCTCTACGGATGCTGGCCGCAACTGGGAAGTCATCAGCCCAGATCTGACCACCAACAACGACAAGTACCACGACATTCCTGGTGGACCAATTCAACACGACCATACCGGGGTGGAGCTGTATACCACTATATTTGCTTTTGAAGAATCTACCCAAACTCCCGGTGAGCTTTGGGCTGGCTCTGACGATGGTCGGGTACACCTCTCCCGCGACAATGGCAAAACCTGGCAAAACATTACCCCTGCCAATATTCCTGTAGATGGCACGGTCAACATGATCGATCTTTCGGCACACGCAGCGGGCAGGGCTTTGATTGCCGTACACAAATACCGCGAAAACGATTTCAAACCCTATATTTTTCTGACGGACAACTACGGCAAAAGCTGGACTTTACTCAGCGATGGCAAAAACGGCATTCCTGCTGATCAATACGTCAAAGTGGTACGCGAAGACCCCAAGCGGAAAGGCTTGTTGTATGCAGGCACCGATTTGGGCCTATTTGTGTCTTTTGACGAAGGCAAAAACTGGCAGCCTTTCCAACTCAATCTGCCTCCGGTTTCCATCGCCGATATGGCCATCAAAGATGGAGATTTGGTGCTGGCCACGCATGGCCGGGGATTCTGGATTCTGGATGACCTGACGCCTTTGCACAGCATTGCCACCAAAGTTCAAAGCGAGTTGACCTTGTTCAAACCTCGCGATGCTTACCGCAGCCAATTTCGTGGCTTCCGGGGGCCAGCAGCTCCCGATCCAGCCCCCAATGGCGCGATCATTTATTTCTTTTTGAAAAACAAGGTTGCCGATACGTCTACCTTGAAACTCTCCATCATCGACCCTCAAGGCAAAGCGCGAAAGGTATTTTCTTCAAAACCTGAAACTGACGAAGAATCCTTACGGGCAAGCACCGGCCTCAATCGCTTGGAATGGAATCTGGAGTACGAAGAGCCGATCGCTCAAAATGGCGCACAGTTTTCATTGGCCGATATGGGCGCAGTAAAAGCCATGCCCGGCGCACATAAAATTGTACTGGAATACCAGGGACAGCGTCAAGAACAAGTACTGAGTGTCAAAAAAGATCCACGTTGGAGCCAAAGTGAGGCAGATTTGCAAGCCCAGTACGACTTGACCATGCAGGTAAAAGAACTGTTCAATACCTGCCACTCCACCATTGGTGACATCCGCTCCTGGCGTACCCAAATCAAAGATGTATTGGAACGCAGCAAAACCAATAAGGCCAATAGTGCTAAAGCGGTGAAAGCAGCTGGAGATCCCCTGATAAAAGCATTAACCGAATGGGAAGAAAAACTCATTCAAACCAAAAGTGAAGTGGGGCAAGACCCCATCAACTACCCTTCGCAAATCGACGATCAAATGGCCTATTTGTATTCGATTGTCAACGGCCAGGACGACCGCCCTAATCCGGGTTGTTACGAGCGGCTCGAAGATTTGAAAAAAGCCTTTGTGCCGATCCAAACCCAATTGAACGCATTCAAATCCACCGAGATCAGTGCGTTCAACCGGATGTTGCAACAGCAAGGTTTACAATTGATCATGACCAAAGAAAGATAAACAACTATGTCTTTTCCCATTAAGGAATTAGAAAGATACATCCACCCGACCATTATGGAGCGGGGTAAAAGAATGTTTTTGGAAGATGCTGTTCAGGAACTTGCTCCTACTAGCCCCAATCATTGGCAAGCCCTGGTACGTGGTGAAAACGACAAATACAAGGTCAACATCCTGCTCGATAACGACAAATTTGAAGAAGCCCATTGTACTTGTCCTTACGATGCTGGCATTATTTGCAAACACAGCGTTGCTGCTTTGCTGGAATTGCGCGAAAAATTTGACAAGGATCCGATTATAGTTCAGAACTTGAATACCGTCAAAACCCCTGAAAAACTGTACCAGGAATTTCGCTCGCTTTCACCCGATAACAAACTGGTATTGCGTATCCTGGCCGTGGCATACGAAGGCGTCAACATCAACAAGTTTACCTACATCATCACTGATGCACGGTTTAAAGTAGAGTTTAGCCAGGCCACTTTGCGTAACAGTTTGAATAAAATGGTGCAAAGCGGTTTTTTGACCAGAGAGAAAGCCGATCGTTACGCCATAGATCCTGTATTTGCAGATTATTTATTGGATCAAGAGTTTAAAACCGAAAAAGACTTTGCCCAAGCCATTCCTTCGGTCAAGCGATTTTCGGATTCGGAATGGTGGTTGACCAACTCTCCCGACAAAGCGCGCCGCGCATTTCGAAATGCCCGTCTGGCCTATTATCAAGACGATTTGGCGGCATTTACCAAGGAAATTCAAACGGCAGATACCCATTCACCCAAATCCGGAGAACCCATTTGGCGTTCTTTTTTGCCCAATGAATTTGACCTTGAAAAGCTGGAAAAAGCACCAGTTGGGATTCGCTATCAATTGCTGATCAGCCATTTATCCTTGCTATTGCTGCACCTTAAGCCCACGGATGGCTATTTTCTCTACCTCCTGGAGAAAAAAAACCTGCCCGAAAACCTAGAAACCCGCAATACCATCCTACGCTTGATGGCTCAAATCGTGGTTTTTCAAGGCAAATGGGATCTGTTGGTCAAACTTGCGGTTCATTTCGATGAGTTGAATCAATTGAGTTTTGCGGCGCAACACCATTTTTTCAAAGGCAAATACCGCGAAGCGGAAATCGGATTTGAATTGGCCCAAAAATCCTTTCGCCGTCAAAGCCGCAACAACAAAGCTTTATTGCCAGGACTCAATGGCATTTTTTACCTTTTGGCGCGGAGCAAAGGCCTGGATATGGCTGAATCCGGCCCATTGCTTGACGAAATCAAACGCCAGATTAAACTCGGTGGCAATTACCTGGATATTTTCCATTACCTCGATGCCGTATTGGGCATGTATACAGGCGGATTAGCCCAGGCCAGAGCGGCCGTTGCACTGCGTCCCTGGCACAACATTGGGCTTTTTTTCCAGACTCTGGCCATTTACTGGGTAGATGAAACGGCCCTGAGTGCCAAAGAAATTGCCGGGATGGCCGAACACCTTCAACTCAAAGGTTACCGTTGGCTGGCCTGGCAATTGTGGGCTATCCTGGCCCTCAACGAACCGCAAAATCCGCGTTGGATCGAAGCCAGACAAGCTCTTGAACAAGAAGGGGACAACTGGGAACCAGTCGTAAATATTTTTCCTAAAGTAGAAATCTGGGAAAGCGCCCTCAATGCCCTGCTCAACCTCAGCAGCAAAATCAAACCTTCTACCGTGGAAGGCGCCACCAGATTGGTGTGGCTGGTGGATTTTGAAAACTCCGAAGCCGTAGCCAAGGAGCAAACGTTTGGGAAAAAAGGCTGGACTGCTGGCCGCAACATTTCCATCAACCGACTCATCAACCGGGAGGTCAAAGGAATGACCGATCAGGATGCCAATGCGATCAAAAAAGGCGTGATCCGTGCGGGCTACGACCAATATGAATTGAATGCCACTGCCGTTTTCCCTGGTTTGATTGGTCACCCGTTCTTGTTCCTGATGAAATCACCGGAAATCGCGGTGCAATTGTTGGAAGAAAAACCCGTCCTGCAAACCCGGGAAGTAGAAGGTGGCTACGAGATCTATTTCTCTCGCGAAATCCACGAAGTGGGTTACGAAATCGTCAAGGAATCGCCCACCCGCTACAAGCTGATCCAATACACCGAAGAGCATTATAAAGTGGCCAAAGCGCTGCAAAAGCAAAAGTTGTTTGTGCCGCTCGAAGCCCAAACCAAACTCAAAGAAGCCCTGGCGGGTTTGATGAGTTTGGTGGATGTAGAATCAACTGCGGTAAGCGTCGATGCCGACGCCCGCGAGGTAGAAGCCGATGCCCGCCCTTGTGTGCACTTGTTGCCCGTTGGCGATGGCTTTCACGTGGAATTGTACGTCAAGCCGTTTACCGACTATCCCCCCTACCAACATGCGGGGGAAGGAGAAAGCTCCATTGCCGCCAGAATTGACGAGGAATGGGTACGCACCAATCGTGACCTGAATGCCGAAACAAACAATCAGGTACGCTTGCTGGAAGGAGTACCGGTATTGCAAGAATACCTCCCACACAACAATATCTGGGAACTCGAAGACGCCGATATCTGCCTAGAATTGCTCCTGCAATTGCAACCTTTTATCGACAGTCAAGAGATCATTTTGGAGTGGCCCAAGGGCGAAAAGTTCCGCATCACCCGCGTAGCCGGACTCGGCCAGTTCAGCATGAACATCAACAGCAGGCAAGATTGGTTTGAAGTAAAAGGCGAATTGCGCATAGATGAAAACATGGTGCTCAACATGCGCCAGTTGATCGAACTTTCCCAGCAAAAACGCAATGGATTTGTAGAAATTGGCCCTGGCCAGTTTCTGGCCTTGACCGAAGAGTTTCGCCGCCGCCTTCAGGAGATTAACGCCTTGATGGCACCCAACAAAGATGGATCTTACCAGTTGCACCCACTGGCAGTTCCTGCCATGGAAAGCTTCACATCCTTGCTGGATCAGGTAGAAGCAGATAAGCGCTTCAAGGAATCGATCGACCGCATGAAGGATGCGTTTACGCGCAGTTACGTGCCTCCTGCCGAGTTTAAAGCCACCTTGCGCGAATACCAAACAGAAGGCTTCGAATGGCTATGCCGCCTGGCCGATTGGGGTGTAGGCGCTTGTTTGGCCGACGACATGGGTTTGGGTAAAACCGTACAAGCCCTGGCACTGCTGCAATTGCGTTCTACGCAAGGTCCGGCACTGGTGGTTGCCCCTGCTTCGGTATGCCGCAACTGGGTGGCAGAAATCGGCAAATTCACTCCCGAGCTAACTGCCGTTCTATTTGGAGAAGGCGACCGGGATGCTGAAATTGAAAAAGCCAAACCAGGCCAAATCCTGATCACGACTTACGACCTGATGACCCGCGAAGCGGAAAGTTTCACCAAAAAGGTCTTTTCAACCATCATCCTCGATGAGGCCCAGGCCATCAAAAACCGGGCCACCAAACGCTCCGAAACCGCCATGCGCTTACAGGGCGATTTTAAATTAATCACCACGGGAACGCCCTTGGAAAACCACCTGGGTGAGCTGTGGAACCTGTTTCAGTTCATCAATCCTGGTTTATTGGGCTCCATGGAGAGTTTCAACGAGCGCTTTGCAATACCCATCGAGCGCTTTGCCGATGATACCCGCCGCGATCAATTGCGGAGATTGATTCAACCCTTCATTTTGCGTCGCCGCAAAAACGAAGTGTTGAAAGAGTTGCCAGAAAAAACGGAAATCACCCTCACCGTAGAATTGAGTACTGAAGAAAAAGCGTTCTACGAGGCCTTGCGCCGCAAAGCACTCGAAGACCTAGAGCAATCCATGGAAGGCGGCATACAGGGCGGCCAAAAGCACCTGCGCATTCTGGCCGAAATCATGCGCTTGCGCCGTGCCGCCTGCCATCCCGGCATGGTGGACAGACAGTTCATCAAAGACCAAAGTGCCAAGTTGCGCCTATTTGGAGAAGTAGTGGAAGAATTGCTCGAAAATGGCCACAAAGCGCTGGTCTTTAGCCAGTTTGTTGACCACCTCAGCATCCTGGAAAACTACCTCAAAAGCAAAAGCATCAGCTACCAATACCTGGATGGGCAAACTCCCCTACCCCAACGCCAGAAACGCATTGAAGCATTTCAGGCTGGTGAAGGCGATCTCTTCCTGATCAGCCTCAAAGCCGGTGGTGTGGGGCTCAACCTCACCGCTGCCGACTACGTGATCCACATGGATCCCTGGTGGAACCCCGCCGTAGAAGACCAGGCAACCGATCGCGCCCACCGCATCGGCCAGGAAAAACCGGTGACGGTATACCGCCTGGTAGCCGAAGATACCATCGAGGAAAAAATCCTGAAACTGCACAGCACCAAACGCGATTTGGCCGATTCACTGTTGAGTGGATCCGATATAAGTGCAAGGTTATCGGCAGATGATTTGTTGAACTTGTTGAGGGAGCGGTAATTTAAACGCTAATAAAAATGTTGTCGCACTTCGCTTTCGGCCAAGTGCGGCAACATTTTTTTTCAATTTTTTTAATAACAATATAAACACATAAAAATTAACTTGGATACAACAAAAATTCATCTATATTTGTCATTCGACGATCCAACCAAAATAAAAGTCTGGCTACTATACACGAATCGACACTTGTGTCGGCATCAATTTTATTTTGCCATTTTTTAATCTCGTGTACAGATGAAAAAACTTATAGCCCTGATCGTTCTGCTATTGCCGCAATTGCTGTTTTGCCAATCCATAAAGTGGGGACGTCCCCATCAAAAACCCGATAAAAACCTACACATCAGCCAGGTCATTGGGCGAACCCCACAAGCCATTTACACTTTGCTGACCGATATGCGAAACCCTGCTTTGTTACCGCCCGTCATTCAAGCTTTCAATACCGATTTAAAACTCGAAAAACAGATTCCACTGCGTTTGCAATACGACCAAGGGCTGTTGAACCTTGAAAAAGCGGTTTTGCTCAATAATCGACTGCACCTCCTCCTCAGTTTTAATGACCTGAGAACAGGAAAAATGCGCTTGTACAGCCAGGAGATCAACCCCGAAAACCTGCAACCCTATCGAGCCCCGCGTCAGGTATTAGAACTCAATTGGGAGGAAGGACTTTTTACCAACCCTTTTGGTTTTGAAATCTCTCCAGATCATTCCAAGCTATTGATTTACAATCGATTTCCATATGCTTCCGGCAATTGGTTGCGCAATTGGCTGGTGGTTTGTGATGAGAATGCAGTACCGCTTTGGGCCACCGAACCCGTGTTCCCCTGGCAGGATCGAACCATCCAATTGCTGGGTTACAAAGTGAACAACGAAGGAACCGCAATGGTCTTGCTGAGTCATACCGGAATGACCATTAAAGATCAAGCTGCCGACCCTGCATACGGTATTTTGGCTTTCACAGGACAGGGAAAATCAAAAACGTATACATTCAACCTGGGTTCTGCAAAGCCCCAGCAAATACTATTGGAACTGGCAACGGATGGGCGCATGATTTGTGGCGGTTTTTTTGGCAGCCTTTCAGGTGACCTTACGGGATCTTTCGTATTAGCAATTGATCCGGCTTCAGGAAAGGTAGCGTTGAATCAACAACATTTCGGCCAGGAGGAAATGGCCAACCTGGAAGGTTCTCCCCGGCGCTTATCCGATTTTCAATTGAGAGGATTGCACCTCGATTCCAATGGCGGGATTGCCCTGATTGCAGAACAGTTTCTGCCTCCTTTTCGCGGCAGTGGCCAACGGTTTTATGGGCAAGTATTGATGGTTTGCTTCACTCGGGATCTAGCCAATTGCAAGTTGCAAAGCCTGGACAAAACCCAGGTAAGCTACGATCAGGGATATTTTGATTCCTTTGCCTATCTGGCCAAAGATGATCAAATGCTGTTGCTTTACAACGACAAAAGCAAAAATCCCATGCGCCAGGCCACATTTAACGGCAGTGGCAGTAAACTGAGTGCCTTGGAACACGGCGGCACTGAAAAAGTTAAAGTACGGCCTTCCAACTGCGCGGCACTCTCCAATCAGGAAATGTGGATTTATGCCGAGACCCTGGATAAAAAAAGCTATCAGGTAGCGCTGATGCAATTTTGAAACTGATCTTGGGTGGGTAAGGAATGAGAACAAAATAAATGCAAGCAAATGCCATAAATCACCATGTTGCTGCCTCCGACAAAAGCGCATTGATGGATGGATTTGCTTGCATGACTTATGTTACTTGACCATTTGTGCTTCCACTACCGAAATCGCAATCATGTTCACAATTTCGCGGGTGGTACTGCCCAATTGCAACACGTTTACGGGTTTTTTCAAGCCCATCAACACCGGGCCGATTTTTTCGATTGCTGCCACTTCCTTGACCAGGTTGTAGGCTATGTTGGAAGCAGAGAGGTTGGGAAACAACAAAATATTGGCGCCGTCTTTTCCCAAATCGCAGAAAGGATGGTTTTCCATCAGCAATTCGGTATCAAAAGGCAAGTGGGCTTGCATTTCGCCATCGACGATCAGCCCCGAATGTTTGGCTTTGAGCATCTCCACCGCTTTGCGCATTTTGATGGCATCGTCGCCTTCGGCGCTGCCGAAATTGGAATAAGTCAGTAAGGCTATGCGCGGTTTGATGTTGAATTTTTCAACTTCTTTGGCCGCCAATTCAGCAATTTCGACAATTTCTTCTGCTGTTGGGTTGAAGTTGACCGTGGTATCGGCCAAAAAAAGTGGACCAAAACGACTCATCAAGATGTACATCCCCGACACTTTTTTCACCCCATCCTGGCGGCCAACAATCTGCAAAGCTGGGCGCAGGGTTTCTGGGTAATTGCGGGTCATCCCTCCCAGCATGGCGTCGGCATCACCGGCCTCTACCATCATGCAAGCAAAGTAGTTGCGGCGGCGCATGATGTCGTGGGCTTCCTGCTTGTTGAAGCCTTTGCGTTTGCGTTTTTCAAAAAGGATGTCGCCATATTTTTCAAGTTTGGCCTTGCCTTCGTCGGTTTGTGGCGACATTGGGTCAATGATCTCCACCTGATCCAGGTTCAATTGATTCTCTTCGATCAGGGTCTGGATTCTTTTGATGTTGCCCAACAAAATTGGCGTCGCAATTTTTTCTTCCCGTACTTGTTGTGCAGCTTTGAGTACCGACAAGTTTTCGGCATCGGCCAAAACCACCCGTTTGGGGCTTTGTTTGGCTTTGTTCATGATGGCCTTGGTCAGGGTATTGTCCAAGCCGAGGCGTTTGGACAATTGGGTTTCGTAGGCATCCCAGTCCAGGATCGGAAACTTGGCTACGCCCGTTTCCATGGCGGCACGGGCTACAGCTGGAGCAACCGTGGTGAGCAAACGGGGATCGACGGGCTTGGGAATGATGTACTCACGGCCAAAAACCAGGTTGTCTTTGCCGTAAGCCATGTTGACCATATCGGGAACGGGCTTTTTGGCCAAATCGGCCAAGGCGCGTACGGCGGCCAGTTTCATTTCTTCGTTGATCACTTTGGAGCGCACGTCCAGGGCACCGCGGAAGATGTACGGAAAACCCAAAACGTTGTTGACCTGATTGGGATAATCGCTGCGTCCCGTTGCAAAAATGATGTCTTCGCGTGCGGCCATGGCTTCTTCGTAGGAAATTTCGGGCGTGGGATTGGCCATGGCAAAAACGATACAATCCTTGGCCATGACTTTGACCATTTCCTGATCCATCACATTGCCCTTAGACAACCCGATAAAAACATCGGCGCCTCTCAGCGCATCCAGCAAAGTGGTTTCAGCAGGAACATTGTCGTTGGCAAATTCGATTTTTTTGCCATCAAGATTGGTGCGACTCGGGTGGATCAACCCCTTTGAATCGAACATGAAAATATTTTCCTTCTTTGCCCCCAGGCTATTGTACAACTTTGAGCAAGAAATGGCCGCTCCTCCTGCTCCATTGACCACAATCTTGATGGTGGCAATGTCTTTTTCAACCAATTCCAAGGCATTGAGCAAAGCGGCTGAACTGATGATTGCGGTACCGTGCTGGTCGTCGTGCATCACGGGAATGTTCAACTCCACTTTCAGTCTCTCTTCGATTTCAAAACACTCTGGAGCAGAAATGTCTTCCAGATTGACCCCACCAAAGGTAGGTTCGAGGATTTTGACGGTGCGCACAAATTCGTCGACGTCTTTGGTATCGAGCTCAATGTCAAAAACGTCGATGTCGGCGTAGATTTTGAACAAGAGGCCTTTGCCTTCCATCACAGGTTTGCCGGCAGCAGGACCGATGTCGCCCAATCCCAATACGGCTGTTCCGTTGGAAATTACTGCCACCAGGTTGCCTTTGGCGGTGTATTTGTAGACGTCTTCGGGGTTGGCAGCGATTTCGAGACAAGGCTCGGCAACTCCAGGAGAATAAGCCAGGGTCAGATCGCGTTGGGTCGCCGTTTCTTTCGAAGGGATGACCTCAATTTTTCCAGGGCGTCCTTTGGCGTGGTAGTGAAGCGCTTCTTCTTTTAAGGTTTTATTTGTACTCATGTCAGTAAAAGTGGGTTGAAAAAAGACTCCAAGCTACTTAATTTGTATGACGCAAAAAATTACTTCCCGATTTTTTGACAGGCTTTTGAATAGAAAGCTCACTTAAAATGAACCGTTCGGCTTCCTATTCAAAAGCCAAAATCGGGAAGTTAATTTTTCTGCGTTGCTTGTTAGTGCAAATGTCAGCTTTGTTCCTTTAGATCGCAAATAAAAACTTTATTCAAGTTAAAATTCAAAAATGTACTTTTGGCCATCACAAAAAAACTACTTCGCTATGGCTAGTAAGAATTCATTTGGCAATTCAATGCGGGTTATTCACCGCTATTTGGGCTTCTTTTTGGCTGGAATCATGGCCGTTTATGCATTGAGTGGCGTGCTGCTCATTTTCCGGGATACTGATTTCCTGAAACAAGAAAAGCAAATCACCCAAACCATCAAACCCAACGCTTCTGCTGCCGAAATTGGCAAAATGTTGAAGATGAGAGAGTTTAAGGTAGACAAAGAAGAAGGTGATGTCGTCTATTTTCGGAACGGCACCTACAACAAAAGCACAGGCAAGGCGGAGTTTACGGTAAAAGAGCTGCCGAGGCTTTTGGATAAAATGACGCATTTGCACAAGGCAAAAACGGAAGATCCCTTGTATTTTTTCAATATCTTTTTTGGACTTTCCTTGCTGTTCTTCGTTGTATCTTCTTTTTGGATGTTTATGCCCAGCACCTCCATCTTCAGAAAAGGGTTGTATTTCACGTTGGGAGGTATTGTGCTTACGTTGATACTATTGTTTGCGTAATTCCATCCTTGACTGTTGGATTTGGCAATTCAACAATCCAGGTATGGAGTTTTTAGGTTTTCAACTCCCATAATATTGTCTGTCCATGAAAAAATTCATCTTCATCTTTTGCGCCATTGTATTTAGTTTGGCCTGTTCTCAAAAGAACACCCCCATCACTGTTGATCCACCCATAGATACAAGCAAAGTTGAATTTGCCAAAGGTGCAGATGTAAGTTGGGTCACCGAAATGGAAGCCGCAGGGGTCAAGTTTTACGATGCAACCGGCAAATCCCAGGAATGCATGGCGTTGATGAAAGCCTTGGGAATGAATACCATCCGCTTGCGGGTTTGGGTCAATCCTTCTCCAGTCTGGAACAATACAGCAGATGTGGTGGCTAAAGCCCTGCGCGCCAAAAGCTTGGGCTTGCGCATCATGATCGATTTCCATTACAGCGATTTCTGGGCCGATCCGGGCAAACAAACCAAGCCTGCTGCCTGGGCAGGCAAAGACTTGGCTGGCTTAAAAACCGCGCTGGCTGAACACACCACGGAAGTGCTGAGTGCCCTCAAAAATAATTCCATTGATCCCGAATGGGTACAAGTGGGCAACGAAACCAACGATGGCATGCTTTGGCCAGAAGGCAAAGCCTCGGCCAATATGAGCAACTTTGCCCAATTGCTCAATGCAGGTTACGATGCGGTAAAAGCGGTTTTCCCCAAAGCCAAAGTCATTGCACACATCTCCAATGGTTACAGCAATACGCTCTTTCGCTGGATGTTTGATGGATTGAAGGCCAACGGGGCCAGGTACGATGTGATTGGCATGTCGTTGTATCCAGGCCCCAGCGATTGGTCAAACTTCAACCAACAATGCTTGAGCAACATGAATGACATGGTAACCCGCTACAGCAAAGAAGTGATGATTGTAGAAGTGGGCATGAGCTGGGACAGCCCACAGGAATGCCGCCAGTTTTTGAGTGACCTGATCAGCAAGGTAAAATCTGTGCCTGGCAACAAAGGGCTGGGGGTATTGTACTGGGAGCCTCAGGCTTACAATTGGAAAGGTTATTCGCTGGGTGCTTTTGACAATGCTGGAAAGCCGACTGTGGCGTTTGAGGCATTTAAAAACTAAAAAAAGCCCCTCCCTAATTTAATAAAAATAGAGAGGGGCTTTTTTGAAAATTCTAAGCAATTAGAACAAAATTATTTCGCAGGTTTAACAAAAACTTGCTGGTCGATTTCCCCGTTGATGACGGTTTTATTGGTAATCATGGTGATAGCGCCCATCTGAGAGGTTATGTCAATGGTATTGGCAATTTTGATGCCGTTGACTTCTTCGTAATCGGAAAAAACCAACTCTCCTTCCTGGCCATTCACATTGGTTACCACTTTGTAAGGCAGGTAAGTTTTGGCATCCAGATATTCATCCAGGATTACGCCATCTTTTGAGGTGATTTTCAAGTGGATCATGTCCTTTTTGTCCACTTTTTCTGTACCTACCAGTTCAACTTTATTGCCTTTTTCCTGATAGTTGTACAAGGCGCCAAATGGATCCAATTGTCCCAACAACGGTTTGATTTCGTCGGCACTCATGTCTTCAGGTTCGCCTGTACCGCCCATCATAGAGGGCATGATTTTCCAACCTTTGTCGCCGTTTAATACTTGTACCATCGAGGTACCCATGATTGAGGATTCGCTGCGCATGGATTTGCCAATTACGATTACGCTTTTGCTGGGAATTTCCATGCCTTGCACCGCGATCGTTCTTTCTGAAACCACAGTATTTACGGTTTTCAATTTATCTGCGCCACCCAAGGCGGTAACGTGTAAGGCGACAATTTCGTCTACTGTTTTTTGTGCGTATACATTGGTAAATGCAATAGTGGCTAGCAACAGCCCTAGGAATTTCAATTTCATGTTATCGTTGGTTTAATGTTAAAAAAAGATTAAATGAAGTAGGTTTATTGTCGGTTTTGGCCACCACCAGGTGTTCCTCCTGTGGAATTTTGGCCATTGCCATCGGTCTTAATGTCATCGTTGTTGACAGATTTGCCTTTTTTCCTAGGCATTTCCATCGCGCTCATTTTGCCAACCTTGTAACTGAAGGTGAGGCGAACCCCACGGTTGTAAAGGTATATGTCGTTTACCTGATTGAAAAGGGCTGAATTCAATTCAGTATGGATATTAAAGCGTTTGCTGAGAAAGTTTTCGGCAGCCAATCCCAAACTGGCTTTTTTATCCTTGAATTCCTTTTTCACACCCAAGGTATAAAAGCCAAATCCTCCCTGACGGCCTTGCAACTGAACTTGTGAACCTTGCAAAAATCCAAAGGCTTGAAAACCCCATCCTTTTTTGAATTGTGCCTGGCTAAACATGAACCCGCTGATGTTAAAGCCGGCATTGTTGCGGGATTCGGACACCCCATCCAAATTGATGACTTGTCCATTGAGTTTGGAATAAAGGATGTTCGTGCCAAAACCCACGTTTATTTTTGACGTAACCGCAACATTGGAAAAAATGTTGGTACCATACGTCTGTTGGTTGCCAATGTTATCGTAGGTATTGATCACTGCTCCAGCCAGGCTATCGGAAGGCTTGGTGATTTGCAGAATTGCATTGTTGGTGGTGCGGGCAAAAAACGAAGCAGTAACAAAGGTTTTTTTGATGGTTCTACTCAGGGAGAGTTCGTAGTTATTGGTCAATTCAGGACGCAGGGACGGGTTGCCCACACTGATGTTTTGAGGGTTGGCGGTGTTGAAGTTGGGGTTTAGTTGCTGAAGTCCAGGCCGTTGAATCCGGCGGTTGTAGGCCAGTTTTACGGTAGTCCCTTTGAAGGTTTTGGATGCGTTAAAACTTGGCACCAGCACTCCGTAGTCACCAATGCCAATGACCCCACCTTCGCGGGTGCTGGCATCAATCATGGTGTGTTCGAAACGCAAACCGCCTTTAAAGGTAAAACGCTTTTTGGTGGTATAGGTATAAGAAGTATAGCCAGCTGCAATGTTTTGATGGTAAGTAAGCGCCCCCGCTGGCTGGCCATTGTCGGTGTTGTAATCACCGGTTGCCCCTGCGCTCAGGTAGCGGTAATCGCTATCGACCTGGCGAAAAATACCTTTGCCCCCAAATTCGAGCATTTGATTCTTTTTGATGGGCGTTTGGTAATCTGTTTGCAAGGTAAACTCCTGATTCAGGTTGGCATTGAGGTTGCGCTGTCTTGCAAACAATGCTCCTTTTCCGTCCAACAAGTCTGCGTCAAAATTATTGGTCAGGTCGTTGCGGCTGTACAAGGTGGAGATGCTCCATTCGCGCTGAGGCTTGTAGGTATGCACATAATCCACATTGACATCCAGGGTACCCGACAGGTTTTTGCTGTCCACCGCACGGCTGGAGGAACTGGTTTGCAAACCACCGTTGAACAACTGCGTCAAAAAGTCTTGTTGAAAGCTCATGTTGCGGACCCCGTAACGTGCTCCGGCGGTAATGCTTTGGTTTTTGGCCAAATCATAATCAAACCCCAGGTTGTATTGTCCAAACAAACCTTGGCTGTACCCATCTCCGGTTTGGCGTACCAGGGTGGTAGCGCCATTTAAGGTGCTGCTTTGGTCCAGTTTGGTTTTGGTAACGGTATTGTAATTGGCGCGTCCAAATCCGCCGAGGGTAAAACCTGCCTTGCCTTTGCGGTAATTGCCATTGAGCATCAGGGAAGAACCCCGGTTGCCCACACCTCCGTCTACATTGAGGTTTAGCCCCTGCAGGCTGTTCTTTTTGGTGATGATGTTGATGATGCCCGCCGAACCTTCCGCGTCGTATTTGGCAGAAGGACTGGTGATGACTTCTACGGTTTTGATTTGATCGGCAGGAATTTGCTTCATGGCGTCGGCTACGCTGCTGGCCATGATGGTGCTGGGTTTGTTGTTGATCAGCACCCTGACGTTTTGGCTGCCCCGCAAACTGACGTTGCCATCCAGATCCACGGTGAGTAAAGGGACTTTGCGCAGCACGTCGGTGGCGTCGCCCCCTTTGGAAGAGATGTCTTTTTCAGCGTTGTACACCAAACGATCCACCTTTTCTTCAATGAGTTCCGTCGTACCGGTAATGGTCACTTCATCGAGGTTATTGACGGAAGGGTTGAGTTTTATTGCCCCCAAATCAAAGTCCTGGCCTTTCGTAAAGTTAAGTTTATCCAGGGTTTTGGTTTGGTAGCCGATAAAAGAGATCTGCAATTTGTATTCTCCAGCTTCGATTTTGGTAAAGCTAAACTTGCCTTTTTCATCCGAAACGGCTCCATCTACAGCCTTATCGCCGGGCAATTTGTAAAGGGCAATGGTGGCGTATTCGACGGATTTGACAGTGCTGGAATCAATAAGTGTACCACTGATTTTAACGTTGCCTTTGGGGCTTTGGTTGGCAATGGTACTGGGGGTGCCCACCATGGGGAATTGTGCAATCAAGGTATGTAGTGAACAAAAAAAGAGGGTGATTGCAGTAAGAATCGGGTAAATTTTTTTCATTGTTTGGATTTGATCTTACAAAGGGGCGATAAAAAAATAAGTGTTTCATTTTGCCAAGGGATTAGATGAGTAAACGGTTCATTTCAAGTTTCTTATCTAATTCTTTGGCTCCGAGAAAATGAAACACTTATTTTGCCCAACTACAAAGATGAGGCACAAGTCAGAACCTTTCAAAAAAAGTAGATCAAAGCAGAACTTAGCAAGATGGAATTCAGAAAAAAATTCGATAAATGGCAACTATTTAGCACTCGCCTTCGGCGAGTGCTAAATAGTGTAAAAAAGCAAGCTTAATCCGCATGGTGCATGGTCAAGGTCACCACTCCGGCTTTGTTTTGCACTTCCATGTGGTACAGTTCATCCCCGCTCAATAAGTCAATGATGCCTTTACTGATGGTGGATTTGATTTTTTCGGCATCTTCCATCCACAGTTCCTTACCAATCAGGTAAGCTTCTTCTACGGTCATTTCTTTGTTGAAGCGGATAAAGTACTCTGAACCACCTTCACCCGTATTCACTTCTACCACAGTACCATTGGTATATTCTACCCGGTAGTGATCGTAGCGGCTTTCGCCTTTGGGCATGTCAATACGCTTGCCTTTGGGAGGAGAATGCATTTTGATGTAACGCTCCTGGATGGAACCCGACTCGCTGTCGTTGTCATCATTGGGCAAACTGCCTGGTGTCTTGTACTTGGAAAGGTAGCCATCAAAAACAAACCCTTCTTTTCCGGCGGAAGTGCGCACTTTTACCCAAAAGCCCTTGATGGTGTACCCAGTAAACGGTGTTACGGAATGGGGCGTTTTTTTAAAACTGTCTTTTAAAACAGTTACCAGGGAGCCATAATCAATGGTTGTGATTTTCTTGCCAGTTGGCGCGGCGGTTTCGCGCAAAATCAATCCACTGGTAGCGTGTACCGTAAGTTTATCGCCCACGGCATACGTTCCGATGGAAAAAACCGCAGCCGGAAATGCCAGTAGTAGAAAGAGCAGAAAAAATGGAATGTTTCTCATGTTTTGAATAAAATTTATGAGTATTTGATTTACCAACAATGAATTAAATTTTAATACCCCAACACGGCATCGTCTTTTGCCCTGATGTCGGCCACCCCCTCCAGTTTTTTATCCTTGCGCACCAGGATGGATTCCACCTGCCCGATGCCAGACCACCCCACCACTTTGTGTCCCATGTTCTGGAGTTTGCGGCGCGTGGCTTCGTTGGCAGCACCTTTTTCGAGGTACAATTCGTCGGGAAACCATTGGCTGTGGAAGCGCTTAGCATGGGTAGCGGCGGTCATGTCCATCTTAAAGTCGATCACATTGGTGATGACTTGAAAAACCGAGGTAATGATGGTCGTCCCTCCAGGAGTACCGACCACCATGAATAGCTTGCCATCTTTGGTAACAATGGTAGGCGTCATGCTGCTCAAGGGGCGCTTGCCGGGCAGAATGGCATTGGCATCGCCACCAATCGCGCCGTATAGATTGGGTACGCCAGGTTTGGCGCTGAAATCGTCCATTTCATTGTTGAGCAAAAATCCCGCACCACCTACCACGGTCATTGCCCCATAACCCGCATTGAGCGTGGTGGTGATGGCAACCGCATTGCCTTCGGCATCCACGATGCTGTAATGGGTGGTCTGTTTGCTTTCTTTGGGAAACTCACCGCCTTCGATGGCGCTACTGGGAGTCGCTTTGCTGGGGTCGAAATTGGCAAAGCGCTGCTGGATGTAGCTGCTGTCGATCAAATTGGCAATGGGTACGGTGTAATAATCTGCATCTCCCAGGTGCTTGGCCCGATCGGCGTATACCCTGCGCTCCGCTTCGGCAAACAGGTGAAAGTGCTCTGGCGAGTGAAAGCCAATTTTGGAAAAATCCTGAGGTTCCACCATTCCCAACAATTGAAAAAGGGCGATGCCGCCACTCGAAGGCGGAGGCATGGCAATCAGATCGTATCCCCGGTACTTCCCGAGCATCGGTTTGCGCCATACCGCGTGGTAAGCAGCCATGTCTTGCACGGTGATCCAGCCACTCCCGCGTTGCATCTCAGCAGCCACCAATTCGGCTGTTTTGCCCGTGTAAAACCCTTTGCGGCCTTGGTCCCGGATGCGTTTCAGGGTTTCAGCCAGGTCTTTTTGGATCAGCAATTCGCCAGTTTTCCAACGTTGGCTTGTGTCTTTTTTGACAAAAACACAAGCCTGGGTGTTGTTTTTGATGAACCCCAGTTTGTATTCATTCAACCCATTGGCTTCGGACTCGGTGATGCGAAAACCCTTTTCGGCCAGATCAATGGCGGGTTGCACCAGGCGCTTCCAGTCTTTGAGTTTGGAATATTTTTGAAACATTTGCCAACAACCTTCAACACTGCCGGGTACTCCAGCCGCCAGGTGGCCTTCGGTACTTTTGCCATTGATGACATTGCCTTCGGCATCGAGGTACATATCGCGGTTGGCCTTGGCGGGTGCTTTTTCCCGAAAATCCAGTGCCGCTAAGTCCTGGCCATCGCCACTGCGGTACACCAAAAAACCACCACCTCCAATATTGCCCGCCACGGGATACACCACGGCCAAGGCCAGTTGTACCGCCACTGCTGCGTCGATGGCGTTGCCGCCATCTTTGAGTACTTGCAAACCCACTTCCGAGGCCAGGGGGTGCGCGGTGCTGACAATAGCGCTATCGGCTACCGTGGATTTTTGGATGGAATAGCCTGTGAATGCTGGTTTTTGTTTGCAGGCGGATAAAGCCAGAAACAAGAGAGCAAAGAAGTAAAGGTTAAGGCGCATGGATGAAAGGTTGAATGAGTCGAAAATGGAGGTTTTTATTGTGGCAGCTTCGCTGCGTTTTTTCTTTTTTTCACCACCTTAGAAACCTTAGAAGCCTTTTGCTTAATGCTTTCTGAGGTGTCTAAGGTGGTGAGAAAAATCAAGCAACGCGCAAACCGTTAGGCACAGGGCGTTCGGGGTGGAGCAAGGTAATGGCTTTATCCGAACCGATCAAACCCAGCACCAGACATTCGGAGAAAAAATTGGCGATCTGTTTGGGCGGAAAGTTGACCACGGCAATGACCTGCTTCCCGATCAGGTCTTCTTTCTCGTACAATTTGGTGATCTGCGCCGAACTGCGCTTGATGCCGTGTTCCCCAAAATCGATGGTCAGTCGATAGGCCGGATTGCGGGCTTTTTCAAAATCATGGGCTTCCAAGATGGTGCCTACGCGCATTTCTACTTTTTCAAATTCTTCCCAAGTGAGCATAAATCGGAATTGTTTTTGATTAGGGGCGATAAAAAAATAAGTGTTCATTTTGCCAGAGAATTAGATCAGAAAACGGTTCATTTCAAGTATCTTATCTAATTCTCTGGCTCAAGAAAAATGAACACTTATTTTTGCCCTACTGCTTAGCGTTGGATGAAAATAGAGAATTGAATTAAACTGGCGCTATTTTTTTCACTCATCTCCCTACATTCCTCCTTAACTCCAAATTTGCGTTATTGGGCGACGCAGCTAAAAAATTCTCGCCAATTGTTGTTTATTTGCTCCCATTCGACCCAAACAACAAACACCATGAAATTTGTCATTTCCCTAGTCGTCACCATTTTTTGCCTAGGATTACCGGCAATTGCGCAGGAGCAGCACGATACCATTCGGGTAAACAAAAGCCCCATCCCCATCAAAATAGATGGCGTGCTGGATGAAGCCTGGGCCAATGCAGCCGTTGCAACCGACTTTTGGCAATACTTCCCGATGGATACCTCCCGGGCCTGGAATCCTACCGAAGTGCGGTTGTTGTACGACGACAATTTTATCTACTACCTGGCCATTGCCAAAAATCGGCTCCCTGATGTGATGGGGGATTACGTTACGCCTTCGCTTCGCCGAGATTTTCGGGGCGAAGCCAACGACGCGGTTACTTTTACCATCGATCCCTTTCAGGATGAAACCAACGCTTTTCAATTTGGGGTCAATCCCTTTGGCGTACAACGCGAGGGCTTATTGACCAATGGCGCCAATGGCCCCATGGATTTGGATCAAGCCTGGGACAACAAGTGGTTTGCGGGGGCCAAACAATACAAAGGTTACTGGATTGCCGAGATGGCTATTCCCTTCAAAACCCTGCGGTACAAAGAGAGCAGCCAGTTTTGGAATGTCAAATTTTACCGGATCAGCAGTGACGGCCCGGAGCGTTCGAGTTGGCCAAAAATTCCCCGGCAATATCCCATTATCAATCTGGCTTATCACGGTGTGATGACTTTTGATCAGCCGCTCAAAAAACCTGGCGCGAACATCTCCCTCATCCCTTACACCCTGGTGAATTACAGGGAGGATCGAGTCGACCAAAGGGTTTTTGACCGGGGTTCAAACATCGGTGGAGATGCTAAAATTTCAGTTGGCCCAGCGCTGAATTTGGACTTGACGGTCAATCCTGATTTTTCACAGGTAGAAGTCGACCAACAGGTGGCCAACCTTGATCGTTTTGAGATTTTTTTCCCGGAGCGGCGGCAGTTTTTTCTTGAAAATGCTGACCTGTTTGGCAGTTTTGGCGCACAAAATTTACGCCCTTTTTTCTCGCGCCGCATTGGAATTGCCAAGGATACTACAACTGATTTGAATGTACAAAACCCGATTTATTTCGGGGCTCGATTGAGCGGCAAGTTGGATAAAAACTGGAGGATGGGCTTCCTGAGCATGCAAACTGCGAGAGATTATGACATCAGCCAGCCCTCTACCAATTATACCGTCGGGGTCTTGCAACGCAAGGTGTTTTCCCGCTCCAACATCGGGATCATTGCCATCAATAAACAACCCCTGCGGGACAAATTACTGGAGACCGCCAGTTACGATTTCAACCGGGTAGTTGGCGTTGATTACAACCTGGCTTCCAACGACAACAAGTGGACGGGCAAATTTTTTCACCACCGCACTTTCGACCCAGCTTTAACCGGAGGAAACAATGGCGCCAGTTCGGCCACGATCAATTACAATGCCTTAAACTGGGATGCCTTGTTTATCGTTCAGGATGTTGGTGCTAATTTTAATCCAGAAGTTGGATTTGCCCGTAGAACGGATTATCGCCGGGCGGCGGGAACCATCAATTGGAAGTTTTATCCCAAAAAAGGGCCGCTTCAAAGCCACGGACCAGGGCTCGACTTTGACGTTTTGGGCAATGACACCTATGGAACGACAGATTGGGATTTGAATATCCTTTATAAACTGCGTTTTCGGAATTCAACCATCGTCGATTTTAGATTACGGCGGGAATATGTTTATCTTTTTAATGCCTTTGATCCCACGAATTCAGGTGGATTGAAATTGTCTAAAGGCAGTGCTTTTGCCAATAACCTGTTTCGCTTTATGATGCTTTCCGATGCGCGCAAGCGGGTTTATTTTGAATTAAGTGGACGTATTGGGGAGTATTTTAATGGTTCCCGGGTGAATCTGGAGGGAACCGTCAATTTCAGAAAACAACCTTATGGTATTTTGGGCCTCAATTTTAGTTACAATCGCATTCGCCTGCCTGAGTCTTATGCTGATGCCAATTTTTTATTGATTGGGCCTAAAATTGACCTCTCGTTTTCGCGCAGTTTGTTCTGGACTACTTTTGTTCAATACAACAACCAAAGCAACAACCTCAACATCAACTCCCGGCTGCAGTGGCGTTTCCGGCCCGTATCGGATATCTTTTTGGTATACACCGACAATTATTATTCCGATACGTATGTCAATAAAAACCGGGCTTTGGTGCTTAAATGTACTTATTGGTTGAATCTGTAAGTTGAGGAAGGTTGAGGCTACCTCAAAAGTATTGACAGTCAAGATAATGTAAAGTCTTAGTCGATTTTTGAGATAAAAACCAGAATCAATTGAACAATCGTTCAATAAAAATTTTACCTTTGTTCAAAACCTGAAATCGATGGAAAATCTCAGCGCCGCACATCAAGCTTTAGCGGAAACCTTAGCCGCAGTAGACCAACTTTTCAAGCTGGTTAATGACGAAAAGATCAATTTCAAACCCACCGAAAAATGGTCGTTTGGGGAAGAAATGGTGCACCTCACCTTGTCTACAAATGGAACGGCTATGCTGCTGTCCAGTCCTGAAGAGCGTTTGATGCCCAGTGACCACCCTTCTCGAACCTATGAAGAAATTGGGGCAGAGTACCGCGAAAAACTGGCCTTGAACCCTACCATTGGTCAAGCCATTGCGGATAAGGAAGCAAAAAATTATACCGTGGTAGGGCTGCAAGCCAATTTTGCAGCAGCCACTCAAGCGGCCTTGCAATCCCTGTCTAATTGGGAGGAAGCCAAATCAGATCTTTGGATGGTGTGGAAGCATCCTTTGCTGGGCAAAATGACGGCCAGGGAAATGGTGTATTTTACGGTATACCACAGCAGGCATCACTTGTCGACTTTATCGACAAAGGCAGGGCAGAAAGCACAGTAATCAACAAGTGAATTTGCTTAAATCTAATGACTACTGGATGTTTTCTGTACGGACAGGCTTCTGAAAAATTTGATCCACAGTAAGTTCGAAATTTGGAATTACTGCTGCGGCAGAACACTTGACCTCGCCACTGCAAATGGTCATGTTTTCGCCCTGATAGACATGTACTTCCTTGAGTTCAGGATAAACATGCCAGACTACTTTCACCTTTGCGGCCCGATAATCTTGCATTTTTTTAACGACTCTATTAATGGTATCGTAATTGGAGATGATTTCAATTACAAAATCGGGCTTTTCTTTTTGACCATAAGCCATGTTGCTGCGTTGTTCAGCAGAAAAATAGGCAATGTCTGGTCTGCGGTGAATGTTTTCAAGAAAAAAAGTATCCGCTTCAGCATAGAAACAGCCTAAAACCGAATTGTTTACCCTGAGTTGATCCAAAAAAGCAATTAAATTATCTAAAATGTAGTATTGATCCTGATTCATTGATCGAGGTGCTTTTTCTACAAAACCATTTACCCATTCATATTTATAGGTGTCTTCACGCCGCAAGTACCGGCGTTGGAAGTCGAGCCATGAAATGCTTTTTTTTGCATCTGGAAGTCTGCGAGGCTCACGTGTAAGGGCAATCGATTCTGCCATTTAGATAATTTTTGACCAAAATACGAAATAAGGGATGATAAAAAAAATAAGTGTTTCATTTTGCCCCACTACTAAGGATTACAAGATTTAGTGGTCCTTCTTTTTACCAAAGTATTCTTTTTCCCCGGCCAAAATACGCACCTCCAAGTGATTTTCATCCGGTGGAATCGGGCAACTGTACCCGTCGCTGTAAGCGCAATAAGGGTTGTAAGCTTTGTTGAAATCCAGCACCAAAGTGTTGTCAACAATGTCCTGGACTCGAAGGTCGAGATAGCGCCCGCCCCCGTAAGTGCTTTCGCCATTGCTCTGGTCTTTGAATGGGACAAAAAGTAAATCGCGGTATTGAGGCAAGATTCTGCCCGACATGCGGTAGATGTTCAATTTGTATTCCTGCCCGCTGAGGGTAAATTTGGCGATTCCATATTGAACGTATGTCTTACTTTCTCCGCTGTAAGTGGGCATTTCAAATGGAGTTGCATCAAGTGTTGGGGTAAATGTGCTGGCAAGCAAAAAGGCTTCATCCGGGGCAAAAAAGGCCACTTTTTTGAGTTCTTTTTTGCTCAAGGGCGAAGCAGGGTTTTGCAAAAAAGCACGCAAATAGGACTTGCGGTGGGCCGCGATTTTTTCGAGGTAGACGGTGGAGGTTTGGGCTTGGAGGCTCTGGCTCGATAAACACAAGAACAAAATCCAGGTTATTTTTTTCATGCGGAGGATGGTTGATTTTGGTTACCTTTCGGCAACCGTGGGGGCAACCGCAAGGGTTGCAGCTACTGTTGCCCGACAAAAACAATTTTCCCGTTGTCGGGACTGACTTCGATGCGGGTAATTTTTTTCATTCCGTAAAACGAAAAATCGGCCATTTTTTTCCAATTGCGGTCTACGCCAGGTCGAAAACGATACAAAACCGATCCAGAACCTATCACCAGCGACCCATCGGCCATTACGGCAAAGTCTTCACTGCCATTCAAGGTATTGACCACTTCGGTAACTGCGGCACGACCAAGCACCCGTTGATCCCATTTCATGATTTTCCAGGGCTGGGACAAACTGGAACTTTTTTGAACAAAATACGCGCCATTCCCTGGTACCTTGCGGATGCAGCGCCCAGGATTGACGGCAATGGTCTCTTTACGTGGAGACCCAATTTCGACCTTCACCAGTTGATTGGGTTTGTCGACCAGGAACAGCAACAATTCACGCGCACTCAGCCAGAGGTAATAACCCACATTGTTGATGTCGGTAAAAACGGGTTGCCCCTTGCCCGAACGGCTGAGTGGAAATTGCCAAAGCCTTTGGATGGTATCCCCTACCGGAAATTCCATCCGCACTGCCGAAAAATTCTGCCCATCGCCAACTGGACGAGGAGAGTATTCGCCATCGTAAGTATCGGTCACCCGCGTGCGGATTCCGGTAAGGATGTTGAGGCTGTACAATTCCGGTTGGGATTCTTTGGGGGCTTGCGAAGCAATGTACAACTCATTGTCATTGAAAAAGTAAGGATGGTTGTTGTAGCCCTTCAGGTTAAAAGCGGAAAGAAATTTGGGCGCAGAAAATTGAAAGGTGGTGTCTCCGGTTTTGGCCACATTGAACAAATACAAGTTAGAATTAGGCGCTTGTGCCGACAGATACACCGCAGAACCTAGGATTAGCAACAACAAAGCAATTTTCTTCATGGTCAGATCATCTGTTTGAACGAAGATAGTCAAAAGTTTAAACCTGAAAATTAAGCCTTTGATCTAGTTTTTTTCAGCGTTGATGCACTGCATTTTAATTTGAGCATCAAAGCATTTAAAAATACGGGTTTGTCATGAAAACCAAAGACTTTTACGTCCTCCTTATACGTCTTTTTCTGGGTTATATTTTTGCTTCGGCAGGTTTGTGCAAATTGACCGACGGGAATTTTGGACAACTGATTGGGCCTCCCCTATTGATCGCCCAAATGGCCAAGTATGACCTGCTGCTGTTTGCTCAATTCATCGCATTCTCCCAGGTTTTGGTCGGTTTTTTGGTGATGTCGCAACGTTACTCCGTACTTGGGTTGATCATGTTGATGCCTGTCAATGTCAGCATTTTAATGGTCACTATTTCCCAAAAATGGACGGGAACGCCCTACGTCGATGCTGTTTTGGTAGCGCTGAATATCCTTGCTTTGCTGTACGAATGGCAATCCTTGCGTTTTTTGCTGCTGCCCGACACTACCCAAATCAGCATTCCAGCCCGGGTAAATGAGTTGTTTCCCAATATCTGGTGGGGTACTTTTGGGATAGTTTTGGGCGCAATGGCGGGTCTATTTGGCGCCTGGTCACATTTGGCCACTTTGGTGTTTGGAGCGATGGCTTTTGTTTGTGTCTACATCAACGTTTTCACCTTCAAATCCTATTTTTTGATGGAAAAGATCATCCTCGCGCTGTCGGGTGTCGCCATCTTGACCGTTACTTTTGCGTTTCAGTTGAATAGGTTAGTACCATTCCTCTTGATGGGATCGATTGGATTGACGTTAATTTTGCTTTTGGCACGCACTTTTATACACAGAAAATAGTTTACATTTTGTATATTCATGCTATTGTTTGACTAAACAAAAACCGTCATGACCCTATTCAACCCTGAAGGCAACCAGGCCATGGTTGCTCGAATTGAAGCCCTCCAACCCGATGCCGTCCGCCAATGGGGCAAAATGGAGGTTGCCCAGATGTTGGCGCACTGCATTCAGCCCTTGAAAATCGCTTTTCGCGAAGTCAGATCCAAACGTGCCTGGATTGGCTTTTTCTTTGGAGCAATATCCAAACGCAGATATGTAACCGGCCCAGGTGATTTTGACAAAAACCTGCCCACCGCCCCTACATTTGTACAAACGGGTGAGCGCGATTTCGAAGCTGAAAAAGCAAAATTGTTGACTTACATCAAGCGATTTGTTACCGAAGGCCCTGAAGCGATTACGACGGATTTGCATCCTTTTTTTGGGAAAATGACGCCCGATGATTGGGACAAACTGACCATTAAGCATCTTGATCACCATTTGCGGCAATTTAGCGCCTGAGTACTGCGTTCAAAATCCATATTTTTGAGGTCAAGTACTGGATTTGCATCGAAAGAAATTGTAATCTTGTATAATAGACTTTACGTTAACCCTAAAAGAAGATCAATGAATCGTTTTGCATTTTTCATTTTGTTGCTGGGGATGGGAGTAGGACTCGTAGCCCAAGAAAATACAGCAGGCATCGCTTTTCAAAAAGGCGAATTCCAAACCATGCTGGATAAGGCGAAAGCCGAAAACAAACTCATTTTCATGGACGTATACACCACCTGGTGTGGCCCTTGTAAAATGTTGGATCAAAGTACTTTTTCGGATGCTCAGGTAGGCAGCAAATTCAATGCAGGATTTGTCAACTACAAACTGGATGCAGAGAAAGGCGAGGGCATCGCCATTGCCCGCAAATATGCAGTACGTGCCTACCCCAATATGTTGTTCATCAATGGACAAGGCGAAATCGTACACCGGGTAGTAGGCTACCGTCCTGCGGAAGAGTTGCTCAAAGAAGCAGAAACGGCTGCCCAAAAAGGTGCAACCATGAAACCCCTCTCCTATTTTGAGGAAAATTATGCCAAGAAAAAGACCGACAAGGCTTTCATGCAAGCCTATGTGACGCAGTTGAAAGCCTCCGATAAAGACAACACCAAAATCCTCAACGAATACCTCGCATTGCTGACTCCAGAGGAGAAAGTCTCCGAAAACGTCGTCAAACTGGCTGCCGAAAACATCACGGCTCTGGAAGGTTCTGCTTATCAAATCCTGGCGGGCGTTATGCGCGACGCAGCCAAGCAACCTCGTGCAGTATTGCAGGCGGCTTATTCGGGGTTGATGCAGGTTAAATCTGCCACTTTCCAAAAAGCAGTGCAAACCAAAGACCGTACCCTGCTCGATAAGCTGATTCAGGTGAGCAAGGAAACCGACGGCCCTGGCGCTGCCCAGCAAATTGCCCAGTACGAAATGGAATTTTCCAAAGCAACTGGAGACATGAGTGCTGTGCGCAAGGCTACTGAGAAACAAGCTGACGAGCAGATGAAAATTAAGAAGGAAGTCTTGGCCAAAATGGATGTAGATCAATACGCTTTGTTCAAAAAGCAAGTCCAATTGGAAGAAGCCGATACAACCTCTGCTGATTTCAAGATGATGGACGAAATGATGAAGAGCGCAGCGACCAAAGGCACGGCGATGCAACTAAACGAATTGGCCTGGAGTTACTTCGAAACCATGACCGATAAAGCAGATTGGACAAAGGCGCTGGCCTGGTCGGCCCGCTCCCTGGAATTGGATCGCGATGCCAACTACCTGGATACTTACGCCAACCTTCTTTTCAAATTGGGTAGAAAGGCCGAAGCCATCAAGTTCGAAACGGAAGCTTTGGAAAAAGCAACTCCTGACCAAAAAGAAGGTTTTCAGGAGACGTTGAATATGATGAAGCAATAAAGGCTTTCTTTTGGCAAAAGCAACGATTTTTTTGATTTGGCTGCGCCAAATGTTTTGTAACCGCGACGACACGACGGCGCGACGATTTTGTGCTTCGCACATCATTACGTCGTATTACGTCACACATTTGGCGTAGCCAAATGAATCGTCGCGCCGTCGTGTCGTCGCGGTTACAAAAAAAAGCAGCGGAGCTGCTTACTGCGTAATGTGAGTAATTCATTCCGCCAATTTCTTATGCATTCCCGTCCCTACAAACACCCCGATTAATACACCCATCAAGCCAAAAAACAGCACACTCAGCCAAAAATTATACACCACAATCGCCACCAGACACACCAGCGATAACACCAAGGCAATCACCGGAAAAAATGGATAAAACGGCGCCCGAAATGGCCGTTCCAGCTCAGGTTCTTTTTTGCGCAGCACAAACAAACTTACCATACTCAGCACATACATCACCACCGCACCCAAAGCAGAAAGTACAATCAACTGCTGAGTCGTACCCGAGCATACCGCAATGATGCCGATAATTCCACCGACCACCAAGGCAATATGGGGCGTATGAAAGCGGGGATGAATAGCCGCCAAGCGTTGAGGCAAAAAACCTCCCCTCGCCAACGCAAACAACTGCCGGGAATAGCCCAATATGATGCTGTGAAAAGAGGCTACGAGTCCAAATAAACCAATGCCCGCAAAAAGCTTGGTCAGGCTGCTGTCTTTGCCCATCACGATCCCAATGGCCTCGGGCAAGGGATAATCGATGGCCTCCAGGCGGTGCCAATCGGTAATGCCACCACTCACCATCATGATGCCAATGGCCAAGATGGCCAACGTCGCAATGCCCGACAGATATCCAAAAGGGATGTTGCGCTGAGGGTTTTTGGTTTCCTCGGCCACCATCGCCACCCCTTCAATGGCCAAATAAAACCAAACGGCATAGGGCAAAGCGGCAAACACGCCCACATAACCATGCGGCATGCTATCATTCAAAAACAGCTCCATCCGAAAACTCGGCGATACAATGCCAATGAACAACAACAATTCCGCCACCGCCAACAAAGTAACTACGAGCGTAAATACCGCCGATTCCTTAATGCCCCAAAAATTGATGAGCGAAAAAACAACGTAGCACCCAATCGCCGTATACAATACATCAAAAGCGGGATACAAAAAGTGCAGGTAACTGCCCAAAGCAAACGCAATGGCGGGCGTGGCAAACAAAAACTCAATCAAGGTAGCATACCCGGCAATGAGCCCTGCAATGGGTCCCATCGCCCTTCGCGAATACTCAAATGGCCCGCCAGAGTGGGGAATGGAAGTGGTCAGCTCCGTGAAACTGAAGATAAAAGCAATGTACATCAGCGTCACCAGCAAGGTAGCGATCAGAAAGCCGACGGTGCCTGCGGCGCCCCAGCCGTAGTTCCAGCCAAAGTACTCGCCGGAAATGACCAGGCCAACGGCAATGGCCCAGAGGTGGATGGAGGTTAGGGAGCGGGTTAGGGTGTTGAGCATGGGTACATTAGGTTTCTGATTGAATTCTCGCTTGCAAAATAGAAATTTATATGTATTTTTCTTGTGGGATAAAATTAAGTTTGTTTTTTAAAGGGATTAGTTGAATATTTGTTGAAGTTGACGTTCACGTCCTGAAAATGATAGTGTTCAGCAACTGAATTGAAATTTTTTACCCCCAGAAATATGATCAAAATCACAATTGCCGAAACCCAGCCTGTATTTGCAGAAGGCATTACCAAAATGTTTTCACACACAGCAGGACTACACCTGAACCAACTGACCGATAGCTACCAAGAATTATTAGAGATTTTAAGAACCAGCACAACCGATCTACTTTTACTTGATGCCGAGCTAGATGCTACCATTTCTGAAGAGCTTTTGATCACCCGCATTAAGAAAGAATTTCCTAAATTAAAGATTGTACTTTTTGGCAAAAGTCTCAACTTGGGATTTTTGCCCAGGCTTCGTCGTGCAGGTTTAGACGCATATCTTTTCAAAAACATTACCTGCCAGGAATTAAGAAAGGCCATTTTTACTGTATTGGGCGGAAAAGCTTATTTGCAAGAGTCACTCAGTGCTGCATTGAACAGTTTTTGCACTGAGTTGGATGTAAACTTAAGGAAAAACGATAGAAGACTCACCAAAAGAGAATTACAGATCCTCACCTTGATTGTAGAAGAATATACCAATCAAGAAATTGCCGATCAACTGTTCATCAGCATTCCTACTGTGGAAACCCACC
The DNA here is from genome assembly GCF_040403615.1 of Haliscomenobacter sp. Classification (NCBI taxonomy): domain Bacteria; kingdom Pseudomonadati; phylum Bacteroidota; class Saprospiria; order Saprospirales; family Haliscomenobacteraceae; genus Haliscomenobacter; species Haliscomenobacter sp. The sequence continues at coordinate 51,193 of NZ_JBBAKG010000005.1, forward strand.
GTAAAAATTTGATTTCAAAAATGGGTGTGAAAAATACCGCTGGACTGGTGCGAGAAGCAATCCTCAGACGAAGTTACCAAGGGTTTTATCATGGTTTTCCATGATAAAAATAAACCTATGGTTTTGGGTGAGAAATAACCAATAATATTTCATTTGCTTTGCAGAAGGGTAAATTAGTATTAGTCAATGTTTGTTTTATAACTTTTTAATTGTACCCATTCAGTTTAATACCTTATAAATATTTATTTTTTTACTGAGTTACTCCCAAATGTGACTCAGAGCGGCGAAGCCATAAAATTTTCGATCATTTATAAAACTATCCCAATGCTTAATGAAGAGAAATGGCATGTTCTGCAAGTAAAACCAAGGTCAGAAAAAAAGGTAGGGCAGCGCCTTCGAGATTTAGGCTTTGAGTCTTGCGTGCCTACACAAAAACAACTCAGAAAATGGAGTGACCGCAAAAAAATGGTGGAGATGGTGCTGTTCAACAATTATGTTTTTGTGGCTACGGATCAAAAACATCGCAACGAGGTATATCAAGTGGGAAATGTTTTTGGCTATCTTAGTTTTTCGGGCAAAGCGGCAATTTTGAGCGATAAAGAAGTAAAAATGATCAAACAACTGTGCCGTCTAATAGAACCTGTTCAAATTAGTTATGATGGAATTAAAGTTGGAGACGAGGTTGAAGTAATTGCTGGTACTTTGATGGGTATATCTGGAAAAGTCATTGCGCTAAATGGGACTTCAAAATTACAACTTGCTTTACCAAGCCTTCATTGTTTTGCCCATGTAGAATTAAAAGAAGTGGAAGTAAGGAAGGTTGTCCGCAGCGCCGAAGGTTGAAATTTCAATCTGAATCAGGAGGATTTAAATACTGATTTTGTTTGAAAAAACTTCTTTTGTTTCTTCACTTTTTCCTTTTTTCTCAACCAATCATTAATTATTCAATATGATAGCAGAAGCGGTTGCTTTCTTGAGAGAAGAATTGAGTAGGTATGTCCTGGTTAATCAGCGACCTGAATCCCCCTTGAGGAGAGAAGACATTTTGCTGGGGAATGTCGCAGCTTTGGAAACGGATACACAAAATAGTCTCAAAAACAAGGTATTGATCAGCCTGGTAAACCTGGAAGAAGAAAGTACCCTGAAAAACGGAAAATCTTACATAAAAAATCCACTAACCAATGGCATAGAATACTTACAACCGCCCGTTTACCTCAATCTTTATTTACTCTTTTCTGCGACCTTGCCAGATTCAGCAGCAAATGATGATTACGATCGGGCATTGCATCGTTTGGGATTAATCATTCAGTTTTTTCAATCGAAAAAATTATTCACCATAAAAAATTCTCCACAGTCTCCTTTTGCGGCTTCTGAAGATGAGGTTTTAAAAGACGAACTGCGCTTACTTCCCGAACTCTACACGCTTACATTTGAACAGATTAATCATTTGTGGGGATCCTTGGGAGGCAAACAAGTACCATTCGCGATGTACAAAGTGCGATTGATCAAGATTCAGGGCAGAATAACTACTGAAGCCCCCCTCATCGAAGAAATTCAGAAAAAAAGTGAAGAATTGGTTGCGCCAAAGATTGCTCAATCAACCAGAAAACCCAATGCAGACGAGGACAATTGAATACAAAATAGTATGTGAGATTCACATTTTGCATGACTACTATCTGATTGATAGTGCTGGTGCGTCTTTTTTTGCAAAAAACAAAGAACAGCAGCAATCACTTTTGAACCGAAAATTACAGGCTGGCAAATATGATGTAAGCAAATTGTTTGAGTTGCAAATCGACAAAGAAACAATTGAAACCATTAAAAATCTCAAATTACGGTTGATCCCCACTTCATTGGGTTTTAACCTTGCAATGGAAGTAAAATCAGAGCCTCAATCTGACGGGAGTGTACGATATCGTCCCGCTATACCGCCAGCTAAAAATGCGACTCTTACCATCGGACTAAAAGCGATTAACCGGCTTTTTGGCAACATCACTAGTGTCGCCCTCAATCAAAAGGACAATAAGATTTATGCTTTTTCGAATGTAGGCAATCGCAGCGATAATGTACTTTCTGTACCCGTATCGGCTTTTGATTCAACTCAGTCCTATCAAATGGGGGATTTAGCATTGATTGGGGGGAAAATTCAACAGGCTTTGGAAAACATTAAAGGAGATCGCACAAAGTGGACGCCAGTAATCGGATCAGGTTTTGTGAATAATGCCGATCGATCAATAGATACAACCTCAGATTTTTATCAAGATTGGAGATTAGGGTTTTCAACCCCAATTGCCCACCCATTTGGCTTGATACAGTTGCAAATTCAAACCGACAATCCGGCTTTAACTTTGATTACACCAGATGGGTATTTGGTTACTAGCAGAACTCCTGGGTTATTTCGAGCTGTTTCAAAGAAATTTGAGCTTCGATTTTTAAGCAGATGTACTTATTGGAGATATGGAAAAGCAGATGGATTTACTAAGGCTGAAATTGATAGTATTAACAATAATCCTTCTGCCTCTTTTGAATGGAATGGCGAAAAATTTGTAACCCGAAAGCCTCGTTGTTTTGCTCAAACTTTGACCATAGACGAAAGTTACAAGGCTTTTCCAAATGCCCAACCTGAATCCCTTCGTGCAGAAGGAGGACGCTTGTACAGCGACATTCATTTTAGCGCAATCAATGCATTCCCTAAATAAGGGTTCCATAAACATCAGTAAAATCAAACAATTATGGCAATAACATCATTAATTCCACGCCTAAAAACACCAGGTGTATACGTTGAGGAAATTCCAAAACTTCCTCCTTCAATTGCCCAGGTAGAAACGGCGATCCCAGCTTTTATCGGTTATACTGAAAGAGCGCTTGACAGTAGAGGGGAGTCTTTGGTCAACAAACCCCAACGAATTACTTCTTTGCTAGAGTATGAACGATATTTTGGCCGTGCAAATGCCGAGAAGGGTAGTATTACGGTCGATATTGTGAAGAAGAAAGAGAATGAATTTGAGTTGAATGGAAAGATCGACCCAGCGAAACGTTCCAAGTTTTTAATGTATTACGCATTGCAATTGTTCTTTGACAATGGTGGAGGTCCTTGTTGGATCGTATCTGTTGGAACTTATGAGACATCAGAGGCGGGCGCTGTTTTAAAAGCAAATTTGTTGAATGGATTAAGCGCTACAGAGCGCATCGATGAAATTACGCTTTATGTGTTTCCTGATGCGCAAGGACTCGATACTGAAATAGACTTTTATGACGTATACGGCAAAGCAATCGATCTTTGTGTAAAATTACAGGACCGGTTTACGGTAATGGATGTTTGGGAAGCCCCAGGTCAGCCAGCTGATGAATGGTTTAAAAGTATCGAAGGTTTCAGGGATAACACACCAACGGAAGTAGATATTATCAAATATGCTGGAGCATATTATCCGCGATTAAAAACCAGTATTGATTTTTGGTACGGTGGGAAAGGTGTTGGAGATGCCAACGTTCTCATTTCAAACTTTGCTGGGGCAAGCAATCTTGCGGAACTTAAGAAACTAGATAACTCATTGTATTTCCGGGCAAGAAATGCGATCGAAGCTATCCCTTGTGAAATGCCACCCTCTCCGGCTATTGTTGGAATATACGCCCGCGTTGATGCATCTAGAGGTGTTTGGAAAGCACCAGCCAATGTAAGTCTTCGTTCGGTGATTGAACCAGTCAAGTTGCTCACACATGAAGAACAAGGTAGGTTGAATGTGGACACCCTGGCTGGAAAATCTATCAATGCCATTCGTACTTTTCCAGGTCGTGGAAACTTAGTTTGGGGCGCACGCACCTTAGCTGGTAACGACAACGAATGGCGATACGTTCCGGTTCGTCGTTTTTTCAATATGGTGGAAGAATCGACCAAAAATGCGACCGCTCAATTTGTTTTTGAGCCCAACGATGCCAATACTTGGACTCGAGTTCGTGCTATGATTGAAAATTTTCTTACCCTGCAATGGCGTGCTGGCGCACTCATGGGAACTACCACTGATGAGGCATACTATGTGCGGGTTGGATTGAACGAAACCATGACAGAATTAGACATCTGGGAAGGCAGAATGATTGTCGAAATAGGTATGGCTGTAGTACGACCAGCGGAGTTCATCATATTGCAATTTAGCCACAAAATGCTTGCGGAGTCCTAATCTCCAATTTGCTACCTAAAAAATAATTTAATATGTCTAATGCTAAATCTAAATGCGCTGATGTGGTCAAGCTGCCAGCTGACCTTATCTGTAAGTTCAGCAAAGATTTAAAAACGCAGATATCGGAGGAATGGAGTAAAATCAATTCATCCCGTACCATGATTGAATGTTATGAAATGGTTCGGGGGTACAAGCTTTGCTGCTTCAACATGACCGAAGAAACGTATCGATATTTTCGAGATATCGACAACTTCGAAATTTTTGACATGCATAAAAGTACCGAAATTATCCAGGCCAATATCGATGCTTACATCAAGAAAAATCTGGAATTGTCGACTGAAATCAAAGCAGGCTCAAAATTATTGAATGATCTGAAGACAAAACTCCACGACGCCAATAACGCTGCTTGTGCAATGCGCAATTGCCTGAAGAGTATTCTGGGCTTTACGGATGATAATGTTCCTAAAGAAATTTCTAAAGTAACAGAGATTGCTAAAGCATTAAGCGCAGATGGTCAATACGCTGCGGAGGCACTGGTCAAAATAGCTGGCATTCATACATTTGCAGATGTAGCTGGGCTCAAAGATTTCGGACAAAAGCTTGTAACCGCATCAAAGGAGCTAAAAACCAAAGTGGATGACAATGCAAAAAAAGCAGCGGAAGAAAACAGATTGGCACAAACGGAATTGACGAACAGCATTAATGAACTCAACAATACTGAATTCAGATTTTTTGGAGAAAATAGTACCATCAATGCGCTTCTCCATACGCGTGAATTCATTTGCGAAGGAGAATGTGAATCCATTGAGGTAGTTGAAGAAATTTGTAAGGAATTCAACGATAAACCTGTGGAAACACCACCAGCTCCTCAAAAAGTCAAAGGGGGGAAGTATTCCAAAGATGATCGAGATTAATTCATTTTTTTGACACAAAAAAAAATAAAAAATGGCAGTATACAATACAAAGCCTTTTCTTAAAGAGAAGGTACCTTTTCTTAATCGACTAGAAAAGGAGTGCTGCTGCGCCGACGAATCACCTGTTGATAACGGAGCAGAGGATTGTGATTGTTTGGAGTGTTGGGAAAAAGAACTTCAAATCGCAACCAATGAATTGAAGGAGGCTACTGCAAAATACAATAAGGCAAAAAGTATTTTTGAGAATGCCTATGCTTGGGAAAGCAAATTAAAGCTGTGGATTGAAAATACCAAAGCCACTCATGAAAAGGCTATAGTTACCTATGCTGAATTGGTCTTATTCATCGAATCCGTGAAAAAATTGGAGGTGAATTCCCAAAAGACCATATTGGTTATACAAAGTCTGGTCTGTTTGATAAAGAAAATTTTTGACTTAAACAGTCAGCTTTGTATTGAATGGGAAGGGAACATTGGTTTCAATTTGATTTATCAATTGAAGGAATACATCCGCTGCCATCAATCACTGGATGAGCCTAAAAAGCAACAGGCATTGGCTTGTATTGAATCTTATGAAGTTAAGGTAAAAGAAATTTACGAGCTGCGGGTTACCATTTTGGGAAAAATGTTGCAACTCCTTCACCTTGCCACTGTAATTGCGACTTTTATTTACAATGAAGAAAGAAATTTTGGATTAAAATGGCAATTGAACGATTTACGGAAACGCCTCATTCAAGAAACGACTTCTCTCGGCAAAATGAATGAATGTTTCTGTGCTCCAGTTGAGCAACCTGATTTGACCCATCCTTGCGGCAAAGAAGAAGAACGAGCTTTGTTGCCAATCATGGCGATGGAAGGAAAAGGGAACAGTGATTATTACAATAAACTAAGCAGGTTGTATAATAAAGCGGAGACTGAATCAATAATGTACCGTCTTGAAATGCAAGATGCTCGCAAGCGCTTGGATGAAATTTCATCAAGAAAAAACAGTCTTGAATTAGCTATCAACGCCGCTGAAGCAGCTGAGGCCGCAAAATAGCAAATTAGATTCCCCTTTTTACAGAAAAAGGCTAATCTATCAATTTAATTTATTCATCAACACAAATCAGCTTTATCATGGCAGCTAAAGGAGATTATCCAATTCCAAAGTTTCATTTTATGGTGGAGTGGGGAGACGGTTTTCGCGTGGGTTTCACCGAAGTGAGTGGACTTGATTTTGAAACCGAAGTGATCGAGTACCGCGAAGGCAGTAGTAAAAAATACAACAAATCCAAGCAACCAGGTCTTACCAAATACAGTGACATCACCCTAAAACGTGGAACATTCGAAGGTGACCTTGATTTTTTCAACCTTTGGAAAGAAACGGTTTTCTTTCAAGAAGGCAACAAAACTGGGAGCAAATATCGCCGCCCCATCACCATCAAATTGCTCAATGAGAACCACGAGCCAATTTTGGTATGGAAATTGGAAAACGCATGGCCTAAAAAAATCCAGTCGACCGATTTGAAAGCTGATGCCAATGAGGTTGCCATCGAGACCATGGAAATCGCTCACGAAGGGCTCACGATCTCTGAGAAGTAAAGATTTCACGGCATCCCCGATCCATTTTCGTTACGGACTTCAATTATTGGTAAATGTCAGATACAACCAAAGTGGTACCCAGTTTCCACCAAATGGTCGGTTTCCATTTTTTGGTCACTTTTGAAAAGTTACCCAACGCTGGAAATCTTGATGTTAGCTTTCAATCAGTTAGTGGCTTGGACGTTCAGATGGACACAGAGACTTGGAAGGAAGGTGGGGAAAATCGCTTTGAGCATACCCTGCCTTCCAGAAGCAAGTTTTCTTCAACTCTAACTCTGAAGAGAGGGCTTTTGAAACCTGGGCAATCTGGACTAAGCAATTGGTGCATCAACAGTTTTGTGCACCTAAAAATCGTTCCACTCGAAACGGTAAACGTTCAACTTTTGGATGAAAATCACAACGCTTTGCTTGTCTGGAATCTTGCGCATGTCTGGCCCAAAAGCTGGAAAATTGCCGAGTTCAACGCAGAGCGGAGCGAAGTCTTGATCGAAACCCTTGAGTTGAATTTTAATCGATTTTCACTACAAAATGCTAATTCAAATGCCAATAGAAATTAGAGAACTTGTCATCAAAGCTACCGTTTCATCTTCCAATGGGAATGGGTCGACGGCCACTACCAACAACAATGGCAGTACTACTGATACAAAAGAAGCAGACGTTAACCTGATCGTCGAGAAAGTCTTGGCTATTTTAAAAGAAAAATCTGAAAGGTAACCTCATGCAAAATGGCTCCTTGGAGAAGGTTAATATTTATGCTTACACTGATAAGAAACTAAACAATAGAAGTCCTCTTAGTCCGAACCCGTTTATCCTGCCCTTAAATCCTGAAAATTATTCTAAAAACTTCAAGGTTGAAACGGATAACCGACGTGGGCATGGCAACCAAGGAACGGATCCGCGGTACATTTCAACACCTCCTGAAGAATTAAGACTTGATTTTATTTTTGACGGGACGGGTACCATCGAAAACTACAAATACCCAAACGAACAGGATAAATCTGTCAAAAAACAACTTGAGTTGTTTTTACAAACAGTTTATCAAATGAAAGGTGACATCCATCGACCAAATTTCCTCAGAGTACATTGGGGTAAATACTTGGTTTTTCCCTGTATTTTGTCCAATCTCGACATCAACTACCAGCTTTTTGAACCCAATGGAGATCCACTCCGAGTTAAACTAAGTGCTACTTTTTTGAACTACATGGCTCAAGAAGAACGTACTCGCCGCGAAGCTCAAAGCTCTCCAGACCTTACACATCTGAGACAAGCCAAAGCAGGCGACCGACTTGACTTAATGACCCACAACATTTACAACGATACAAAGTACATATTGCAAGTAGCCAAAGCAAATAAGTTAATTACGCTGAGGCGTTTAAAGTCTGGAACTGAACTGCGTTTCCCCCCAATCGATAAAACGGAAGGAGTATGAGTACCCGAACAGCGATTCCAAATTCCTCTACCCACGACGTGGTCACTTATGACCTAGTTGTAAACGGAAATGCATTGGACACGGCACTTCAGGTGCTCAGTATTTCGGTAACCAATGAAATCAACCGCATCCCAACTGCTCACATCAGCTTGCGCGATGGAGAAGCTGCGGAGCAAAGTTTTGCCATTAGCAATAGTGCCGACTTTGTTCCAGGTAATAGAATTCAAATTAAAATTGGTAGAGATAGTCAAAATGCTACAGTATTTAAAGGCATAATCATCAAGCATCACATAAAAATCAACGAAACCGGGGTAAGCGAATTGATGGTTGAATGCAAAGATGAAGCGGTAAAAATGACCGTGGGACGGCACAATCGTTACTACGAAAACAGTACAGACAGCCAAGTTATCGAAGAACTTATTGGCCGTTATTCCCAATTAAATTCGGATATTGAATCCACCAATTTGGTTCACAAAGAACTTGTTCAGCATCACTGTACCGACTGGGATTTCGTACTTTCTCGAGCCGAAGCCAATGGCAAACTAGTCATTGTTGAGGAAGGTACCATTAAAGTCAAAAGACCCAATACTTCTGTAAGCCCGACTTTACAAGTAGCATATGGTGCTAGTTTACTTGAATTTGAAGCCGAAATGGATGCCCGTACTCAATGGAAATCTGTGGAAGCCAAAGCTTGGGATTACACCAATCAAACGTTGTTTGAACACCGTTCTAGTACCGCTCCAGTTACGGAGCCTGGGAACCTTAGTGGAAGCACTTTAGCGAATGATGCCATCAACCTTGAAAAACTAGAACTCCGGCATACTGGGCAGCTACTTGAAGCGGAATTACAACAATGGACTGAAGCAGCCATGCTCAAAAGCCGCTTGGCCAAAATATGCGGAAGAGCAAAATTTTTGGGATTTTCGGGCATCATGCCAGGGCAAATGATTGATTTGCAAGGGGTAGGTAGCCGATTTAATGGCAAGGCTTTTGTCAGCGCTGTTCGTCACAACATTGGCAATGGAGCCTGGGATACCCATGTGCAATTTGGACTTACCCCAAAGTGGTTTCATCAGTCGGAAGACATTATAGACACACCTGCTGCAGGTTTATTACCTGCTGTACAAGGCTTACAAATTGGCAAAGTGGTTCAATTGCAAGATGATCCTGATGGTGAGCACCGAATTTTGGTACGACTTCCGATTGTTGACAACAACGCCAGAGGTATCTGGGCTAGAGTTGCAACGCTTGATGCCGGGAACAATCGGGGATCTTTTTTTCGTCCTGAAATTGACGATGAAGTCGTTGTCGGTTTTTTGAATGACGATCCTCGTGATTCCATCGTGCTCGGCATGCTGCACAGTAGCGCCAAACCGGCCCCAATTAATGCACAAGATGACAATCATGAAAAGGGATTCGTTACCCGCAGCGATATGCGTATCCATTTCAATGATGACACCAAAATCATTACCATTAGCACACCTGCTGGCAATAGCATAACCCTCAGTGAACAGGATACCTCAATTGTGGTTACAGATCAAAACAACAACACGGTCAAACTTGAGCCTGCCGGGATTACTTTAGATAGCCCTGCGGACATAAAAATCAATGCCGGGGGCAGAATCGAAATTTCCGCTACTGCCACATTAAGTATGAGCGCAGCTCAAATGGCTATTTCTGCCCAAAGTTCGATGGAATTGACCGGTGCGACAACAAAGCTTTCGGGTTCGGGCATAACCGAAATCACAGGGTCATTGGTAAAAATAAATTAGAATTTCTTACTTAACACGCCTTCATGCCATTCGCTGCCCGAATCACAGACATGCATACTTGCCCATTAACCCCTGTAGTACCACATGTTGGGGGGCCCATCATCAGTACCTCTGCACCAAATGTATTGATCGCGGGGTTACCGGCTGCGGTGGTAGGAGATATGTGTTTGTGTGTAGGGCCACCGGATGTTATCGTTAAAGGATCCGCTACTGTATTGATTGGAGGAAAACCCGCGGCACGCATGGGAGACATGACCGCTCACGGCGGTGTGATCATACAAGGAGCTCCAAATGTAATCATTGGAGGATAAAAGCACATTACTATGGAAAGAGAATCTTCATTTTTAGGCGTAGGCTGGGCGTTCCCACCTGCTTTTGATAAGTCTTTAGGAGCCGTAGAATTGGCATATGATGTTGATGATATTCACCAAAGTTTGCAAATTCTCCTTTCCACCAGCATCGGCGAACGAGTAATGCAACCAACCTTCGGTTGTAATTTGAGAGATTATCAATTCGAACCCTTGAGCAATACTTTCCTTGGTTTTTTAGAAGACATGGTTGAACGAGCCATCCTATTTTTTGAGCCAAGAATTGTTGTAGAAAACATCTTAATTACAGAACCGGAAGACTTTCAGTTATACGAAGGCAAAGTCCTGATTACTGTAGAATATATGATTGCAGGAACCAATACCCGCAATAACTTTGTCTACGATTTTTATCTACGCGAAGCAGATCGAACGATTTAGTGAACATAATTTAATCAGCAAGAAGACATGGCTTTGCCTACCCAATATTCACACCCCCTCTTGAGTCGACCTGGCACTAGTCAATATAAACGATTAGCAGACTTTTTTTCTGTTCAGCCCGACATGTCCCTAATTGATGGTCGTTCCTTGGCGGATATTCTAGACTACATCAACAAGTTTGCCCGGCAAGTCATCTATCATGAATATCAAGCAAATGATTTTGAAGGTGAATACATTGAGTTGGGCAACTGGTTGGCATTCTTTGAAAAAAGCCTTCCATTTCAATTGGTTCGGTACCACAAAACCAATTTCGACCAACTGGAAACAGATCTATTGAGGCTTTCCAAAAATCTTGAGCAAAACCCTACGATAGAAATTCTAAAATTACTACTCGATTTGTGCTTTTTCGAATTGATTTTACCAATCGAAAATTTGCAAAAACAGGCGAATCAATACGATTTCAGTTTTAGTTCCCATTTACAGGGACTTATTCGCAGCCAGCTTATGCCGTCAGTAGTGAGTTTTATTCAATTGAGCAATGCTGCCAATAAATATTTCTGCGTTGGAAAGCACGATTTTTCCAATTTCACCCAATCGCCCTGGATCATTGCCGAGGAGGACATCATCAAAATAGATGAACGATTTAAAAAGGTACCAGGTGGAACCCAGGGCGCAATACTTTGGCTTAAAGAAGAATTGAATAAAATCGCTTATCAAATATTGGGAAATGCCCGCCAAATTGCTCTGGAAATCCCTCCCTTTCTTGAAGCTGCTATCAATGTATTAAAGGGTAGGCACGAACCTCATCTGGGCCTGCTTTTCGCATTTATCCGTCTGTTTAAGTATTTTCAAGGTGATCTCAACGAGTTGACCCAAGTGCATCTTGAATTTTTTTATGAAAAAGTGCTAAAAATTAAACGAAAGGATTTTGCCGCAGATCATGCGCATTTGGTTCTTGAAGTATCTAAGCACCTCAAGGATCCCTATATAGTGGCCAAAAACACTGTTTTTAAAGACGGGAAAGATGCCAAGAATATAGATGTACTCTTTCAATTGGATGAAGAAATAACCATTGATAATGCAAAGGTCAAAGCCCTAAAGACCCTTCATCTTAATCAGATTGACTATTTGGAGGACAATGGGACTTCCAAATCTTACATAGAGGGTCTGTATATCGCTCCGGTAGCCAACTCTGCAGATGGAAAAGGGGAACAACCGTTCAAAGATGACCAATTAAAAAATTGGGCAACGTTGGGCAATAAGCCAAGTAAATACATTGCATTTGGGAAGAATTTGCCTGAAGATCATCCGCTGGGAAGGATTGGCTTTGTATTGGCTTCTCCGGTATTGTGGCTGAATGAAGGTCAACGCCAAATAACCATTTCCATCGATTGTCAATTTGACTCAGGCGAACCAATTCCCGAGAATTTATTCACAAAAATAGCAGCAATTGGCCAATGGTTTCACTTGCATTTTTCGGGAGAAGAAGGTTGGTTTGCTCCAAAAAAACTTTTCAAATTGGAATATCAATTTCCGGATGATCCTCCAGACCTCGGCAAACCATTTAAGCTGAAATTCAGCGGAACGTTGGATTCAGGAGAACCGAAAGTTGCCTTTTATGATAATGCAAAAATCCAGGAATCATTCAGCGTGGATCAGGCTTTGCCCATGGTAAAAATTGAGTTAGATACCACCAAGAAGATAGAACTGTCCTCAAAAAATACAAGTGGCACTGAACGTTGCAATTTGTTGTGGAAAGATGATTCAGATAAAAAATTAAATGCCGCACTCTATCATTATTTAAGGCATTTGAAAATAAACGATACGACCATCGATGTGACTGTTAGTGGCGTAAAAAATTTATTGGTGCAAAACGAAGAGAGTCTACAAGATGTGAATAGTCCAATCTTACCCTTTGGGACCAGGCCCAAAGTAGGTGCTGAATTTTATATTGGGAGTAAAGAAGTATTTTTAAAGAACTGGGAAGAAGCATACCTGAATGTTGATTGGAAAAACCGTCCGGAAAAATTAGAAGAACACTATGCTGATTATTATTCAAATGAGGTGTTTGAGGATGGAGAAGTTAGTATTAAGGATAATAGCTTTAAAGTCAGAACTGAAATCTTAGAGAATGGCGTTTGGGTTTATTATGAAAAAAAGGATAAATCTCAGCGAGCATTATTCCTGGAGCAGAAGTCCTCTATTGATAGTACGTTAAAAGTAAATGAGAATTATAGGAATACTTATGGTTTGTACCGCGAGCCGTTAGAGCAAAATAGCAATCTTGATGGTAAGCATTTAGCACCTTTAACTGTCAATTCAAGAGAAGCTTTTTTAAAGTTTACATTACAAGGGGTAAGTTTTCAACACGAACGGTATCCGCTGGTTTTGGCTAGAAAACTAATTGAATTATCCGGATTGGTTGATCCAGCAGAACCGGGTAAACTAATTGCGATTTTTGAACAATTTAAAAAATACATCACAAGTTTAAATTTTTCTGATATCACAGCCCCTCCCAAGACAGAGAAAAAAATCGGTTTGGAGGCTCTGCTAAAATTATTAAGAGAAAATATCATCACTTTGGGGGAAGGCGGTGAATCAATAGATAGCATCAGTAAATTGAATTCAAAAATTTCGGAGAATACTGGTAAAATAATAAGCAACATCAACTCGATGATGGATGATTTAGCTGGTATTACTCCAGATAAGTTGACCCAACTTCAAAAACTTCTCAAAGAAATTGCTGAAAATTCTTCAACCATAAAAAACACCATTAGCAATCGAGATGAATTTTCTATAGCTGCACGAAAACCTTTGCCAAATCAAATAAAAGAAATTGAGATTATATTAAATGATATTGAAATATTACACACGGCCATAAGGGATCAATTAGAAAAAGAAATAGGAAACCACGTGAACAAGAAATACGGACTTCCTAAGGAGCCATATACACCCACCATTAAGAACATTTGGATCGACTATAAAGCTACAGCAGGTCAGGATGACATTACCTTGATCCACCTCTACCCTTTTGCCAAAACTTCAAAAGTTGAAAAACTCCAACCGGAGCCGAACTTATTGCCTCACTTTACCGACGAAGGTTCCTTGTTCATTGGTCTGGAGAAACTACGTCCTGGATCAAATCTGCAACTGTTGTTTCAATTTGCTGAAGCAACTGCCGATTCAGAAAGCGCTCGCGCAGAACTTTCGTGGCATTATTTAAGTAAAAACACTTGGAAAGAATTGCGCAAAGGGTTTGAAATTTTGGAAGATGCTACCAAAAAAATGACCCGTTCAGGAATAGTCAAATTGGCCATTCCTGAGGATGTAACCAATCTGGGAAATACCATCATGCCACCTACCGAAGAAGGCGAACACCTATTTTGGATTAAGGTATCAACTCCTTCTTCAATAGAGACGGTGGCGGAAGTTGTTGGAATCCATACCCAAAGTGCAGTCGCAACCTACCTGCCGCAAGAAAACAGTGATACCAATAGGGTAGCTCAGCCGTTGGAACCAGAAAAAATTACTAAATCCCTTCAGCCAGATTTCAACATCAATAAGGTTCTCCAACCCTATGAGTCTTTTGGCGGTAATTTACCTGAATCAGGTGGACAGTTCTACACCCGAGTGAGCGAACACTTACGCCACAAAGGCCGTAGCATTGATGCTTTTGATGTAGAAAGACTCATCCTTGAAGCTTTCCCAATGATCTTTAAATGCAAGTGCATTAGCCATACTCTTGGTTTATCTGCCAATATTTATAAGCAAGATTTAGAAATCGCGCCAGGATTTGTTACCATAGCCGTTATCCCAGATTTGAATAAATTAAAAGCCGGAAATAGTTTTGAGCCCAAAGCTCCAGTAAGTATCCTAGAGGAAATAAAAGCATTTTTGCACCAGAGAATGTCTCCCTTTGCTCGCATTAAAGTAATGAATCCTCGCTTCGAAAAAGTAAATGTGGATTTAAAAGTACGTTTGATACCAGGTCGAGATCGAGCATTTTATCAAGCGCAATTAAAAACAGATCTTAGCCTTTTCCTAGCTCCATGGTACCTGGGGGGTTCTGACAAATTATCCTTCGGACAACCTGTCGTTTACTCGGATCTAGTCGGGTTTGTTGAAAATCTAGAATATATAGATATTATTTCAAACTTGACATTATATGATGCGCAAGGTGTTGAACAATCTCAAGAGATCAGCCCTGAAACCGCTCGTTCTATCCTTACTGGAGGAAAAATCAACATCAATTTGGACGATGATCTTTGTAAAGTGGAAACCGGCGATCTTGATGGCAACAATCCAAGTCCAGGAGACATCATCCGTAAACCATCCCAGATTCCAGCTGGGCAAGCCAGAGCATTTCATAAGAACCACCAACCCCATTGATTGATGTACAATGATAGATGCAACTGAAAATATCCTGAAAGTTATCCAGCAAGAAGATCCTTCTTTCAAAAAACGCCCACATCTGGACTTCCAGATGCTGCGTTCTGAAGGTCTTAAGCACATCGGCGAACTATCGGGCAAAATCTGGACGGATCACAACACCCATGATCCGGGTATTACTATTCTCGAAGTGTTATGCTACGCCCTGATCGATTTGGGTTACCGGACTCAACTGGATTTTGCAGATGTAATTGCAAACCCATCCTCCTCCGCAAATTTACAAGATGAATTTCTTGCGGACGATAACTTCTTTACTCCCCTTGAAATCCTCACTTGTAATCCAACTACCATTACCGATTACCGCAAATTGATTTTGGATGTAAAGGGAGTACGCAACGCCTGGTTGGAACCCGCAGAGAAGCAGGAAATCCCAATTCAACAAGGGGAAATTAATGTTAAACTCAATGGGTTGTACAGCATATTGATTGAAAAAGACCCCGATACCAATGAAGAAGTTTTGACCAATGAGCTTTGCAATGTATTATCTGCTCATCGCAATTTAGCAGAGGACTTCAAAGAGATTACCTTTTTGAAGCCATTTGAACTGGGTATTTGTGCAGATATCGAAATAGAAAAAAGTGCGGATGCCGCAACTGTTTATGGAAAAGTGCTCAATGCTATAAAATCTTACATCTCTCCAGGAATCCGTTATTACACCTTGGAAGAACTCTTGCTCAAGGGAAAACCCATTGAGGAGATTTTTGCCGGCAGGCCATTTGGACTTGAAAGCTACGGTTTTATCGATACCAAAGAGCTCGAAGAACTACCTTTTCGAACGGAACTCTTTGCCTCAAATTTGTACAAAGAGATCCTGCTCATCAATGGCGTAGTGGCCATTCGCAATTTGTCGTTCGAGTCTGATCAACCCGCAAAACTGAACTCAAACATTCAACGTTTGTGTATTCCCAAGGGGCATTTCGCACAGTTTGATTTGGATCGTTGCTCCATCGATTTCCGCAGCGGTCAAGGAATCATTCATTTCGATAAAACTTCAGTTAACAAAGGTTTGTTGCTGAGCAATAAATCAAAAATTACCCGAAACAACCTGGATCTTCCTATTCCCCAAGGTGATTTTCAACCCGAACTTGGATCTTACCTTTCCATCCAACATGAATTTCCGCTGGTGTATGGGATCGGCGAAGGGGGACTACCAGTAGATTCCTCCTTGCAAAGACAAGCACAAGCATTACAGCTAAAAGGCTATCTGTTGTTTTATGATCAACTTCTAGCCAATTATTTGGCGCAAATCTCCAACTTGCGCAACTTGTTTTCTCTCCAGCAGGAATCCAAGCGCGATAGCGCAGGACGTCGTACTTATTTCAACCAAGTACCCAAGGATGTACCAGGAATAGCACGATTGACACAAGTCTATGCCACCGAAGGGCTATCCAAAGGCTTGATTATGGCAACTCCAATTCCAGACAATGCCGCTTTAAATCAGAAATTACAGGAATTATCAGTCAAGCCTCAGTTCGAATTGCGCGTTGAGGGGCATTGTGGTCCCGAACCATGTGCTTTAGCTCATTTTTTTGATGATTCGGATGTGATGCGAGAAATCCGCATCCAACAATCGATTCGAGATGTTGCACAAGGGGATTACCTCATTGAAATTCATCAAGACAAAGCAGGTTATTTTTTCGTCATTCGATTTACTCAGTTTTCGCATCTGATTTTCCTTAGTTATGCCCGCTACCGGAATCAGGTAGAAGCTCGTGAAGCAGCCAATTTCGCCTCCTTTTTGGCAACCCAACAAGATTATTATCAAAAAAACGTAAGCGAAAACGAAAATGGCATAGCTTACCAATACGATCTCGTATTCAATCCAGAGGCATACCTACACTATCTTCAATATTTGTTGGAAGATGAACATACGTATTTTCAACGACGAGAAGCACTTTTGAACCATCTTTTAGCACGTTTCGCCAGCCAATTTACGGACTATAGCCTTTTGCGTTTTGGGACTCCTACTTTACAAAAAGTAGAACGCAAACAGGCCATTGAAGACAAATCCAGGTTTTTAAATCACTTTGATGATTCCAGTCGAAACCGCGGACGCGCATTTGATTATTTGCAACCCTCTTGGGGAACAGAAAATGTTTCTGGCTATGAAAAACGCATTGCGCTACTGACTGGTATGAATGATTGGACCAGAAGGAGTTTGTGCAAATTTGAGGTAGTACAAAGCAATCGAGTGGTTATGCCAAATCTTGAAGGCCAGCCTTGGATTAGCAGCATAGCCATATATCCTTCAGCAAAAGAGGCTGAAACTGCATCAGCCGCATTCATTGCAGCATTGCCTCATCCAGAAGAATACGATGACCTAAAGAACCAATTCTCCGGTTTTGATCCCACTACGGTTGGCCGCTTGTTTTCTGAAAAACCAACAGTTGAGAACATTGTTGAATTGGATCCACAATATGCCCTTCAGTTGAAACTAGCGCAAGGCAACACACTCCTGTTGAGCAAAAAGCAAAACTATCCCACTCCAGCGGAAGCGTGGAAGGCTTTGCCCCAGTTTTTACAGGAAATCTCCGAGACCCAAAATGGCCAAATTGAATTGGTAGAAGCATTGGAAAATACTGGACTTTACCTCAACAATAAAGAATTGCAGTATGAAGTAAAGGCGCAACACACCTATAAATGGGTTCATCACAATGCTGACGGCAGCATTCTGGCGGAGGCAGACACTTCATTCCCTGATGAAGCCTTTGCCTTAAAAGACTTTATAGAAAAAGGCGACCTTGCCCAATTAATTACGACTATTGAAACCGCTCTACAGTGGGCAGTCATTATTTCGAATGACATACCACTGGTCAGCACTACAGCCTACGCCAATGAAATCAGTGCGCAATTGGGCTGGTCTCTCTGCCGAGCTTATGGCCAAAACGAGCAAAACTACTTTTACGAAGCTGCTCCACTCGGCGCAATCAAGATAGGATTGCGCAATGAAAAAGGCATTGTAATCGCGGAGGCAAAAATCCCCGCAAATCAAAATATTGGACCCGAAACTTACATTCAAGCCTGCTGTGGCAGCTTTCGGGATGAAATCAAGGAACTAAAGTACCGCTATACGGACAAGGCATACGGGTGGAATCTGGCTAGTATTGACGGGGAATCTCTTTTGACCAGTTTTGAGTTGTATTTAGACGCAAGTCAGGCTTTTCAAAGCCTACAAGATGCCATTAATGCCGGGCAATCAAGTGAAAACTATTTACTACTAGGTGCTAAGTCGCCTGGATATAGCATTATCCTCGTCAACTCAGCAGGAAGATACTTAGCTACGCCCCCTCAACCTTACTTTTCTACCGTAAAAGAACGGAATAAAGCACTTGCAATCATTCAAAAAGGCATGAAAGAAGTGAGCATTCCTTTGAAAATCCAGGAGGTGCTTGCTTCATTCAGCTGGAAATTGAGTCTTCCCAACAGTGGAACCGCTGTATTAATATCCAACCAAAGTTTCGATTCAATAGGGAGCGCTTCTGCTGATTTTGTCAACCAGCTTCGCCTGGAGTTCGACAGAGAGCAATCTTTGGTTGCCCCACACTTGTATACCATTGACACATTGTCCCAAATGGTGGGTTTCCGCTACGTATACAACCTCACCACCCCTACCGGCGAAGCCTTGCCCTGGCTACTGAATGATCAGCAGTTTGAAAAGTTTGAAGATGCCAAAACGGCGTATACACTAATGAGGAAGGTGCTTCCACAGTTGCAATACAAGGAAGACGGAACATCTGCCTCCTTTACAGATGGACAGAACATTACGCTACGATTGGCTGAAGATTCCCCATCCAACCGTGAGAAAACCAAAAAATTACTAGAATACCTGCGCAAATGGTCGCAGACCTCCACTTACGAAACCACGAACGGAAAATGGATTTACCGTTTAGTAGACAAAGACTCCCCTATCGCCAAAACGAAAGCGATCTTCGGATCAAAGGCAGAAGCTAAAGGTAACTTAGATGTAGCCTGTCAATTTAAACCTGCGCTTTTGGATCGCAAAAAACAGGTGCTTCATGTTATGTGTCCTGACCTTGATCCAGACCGATTTCACTATGCCATTTCATTGTCAGATGATGCCGGGAATGATTATGTTTTTCTCGTTTCCTATTTAGGTTATGAGAACAAGGAGAAAGCGTTAGCTGCTGGAGAGGCCAACTGGCTTCGTCTTATTGATCTCGCCACTGTAAGGGATAATTTTGGGCCAAATAAATTCTTTTCACCAAAAGAAGAATACAGCACTGGAAACAATGATAGCTGTATTGACACCGAACCTTATTTGGCGGTGCTCCCCAGAAATTTTGTGCTGGGCATAGGGGAAGAAGAGCTCGCTATTGACAAAGCTGTTGCTTTGGCTCAACGCTATCCAATCAGAATCCGCTACAACGAAGCCGAAAGAGGCAGGCAAAATGCATCTATCCTTGGCTATACCTTTCAAGGTTACGATCTCAATGCCGGAACTTGTGTTTGGGTCAGTGCCAATACTTACCCCTCGCCTCAAGCATCCATTGAGGCTTACCACTTGTTTGTAGTGGTGCTCAACAATCCCAATAGCTGTCGAATCGTATGTTCGGAGGGCAAGTATAGGATTCACCTCGTTGAAATATTAGCAGAAAGCAAAGAGTTTACTTCCGAAAATGAAGCATGGGGCGAACGTCCAAATCCTGAAAATCAACAACGTTGTGAAAATCAGGGGGTACGTTTGTTCGCAGCTGCTGCCGGTGACGAAAATGCCTTCATCCATTTTTCTGAAGCGGACAGCTATCGTTTTATGGTTGTTGATAAGACATACCACGCTGCCAACCATAAATGTACTTATGCCAATCGCAATTCCCGTGATCAGGCGATGGATCAAATCATGGAATGGGCAAAAACATTAACCTGCGAGCCATACAGACTAGAAAAAAACGGTTCGCTGAAATTTTACATCGGGGATGGCTACTATTGGGAAGTAAATCTTAGCGGAACCAGGGCCATAGAGGCCGATATCGAGCAAATCATCATGGCATGCATGCATGCCGCCATCGATGAGCGCAACATCAAATCGACGGACGACTCCTGGGAAATCACCCATCCATTTGATCATACACAAACCTTAGCCTCAATCAAAAGAGAAAAAGCCGAAGATGCATTAGATAAAGCTGCTTTCGTATCTCTGGCGCGACAATATCCCGTGTTCAAAAGAGCGGATGCTTATTACTATCGTTTATACTTTCCAGAGAATCACTTCGTATTGGATCAGGAATTGGAATGGTGTGGTTGTGATAAAGAAAGCAATACCCCGGCGGAAATTCCAAGGTTTTGCAATCATGCTTATATTTTTGAAAGTGCGCTAAGTTACGCTACTCGGGTAGAGGCTGAAGCCGCATTCTTACATTTTTGCAACTTGTTAAAATCATCAGCATCCTATCAGCCTGATGCAGATACGGGATTAGGGCGGTATTCCTTTTCGATAATTGATCCAGCTAAAATACTGGCCCATCACCCCAACCGTCATCCGGATTTAAGCAGCGCCAAGCAAGCTGCTGATCGGGTTAGGGCTTGCATATTGGATGAGGGTTTACACTTGGTCGAACATATTCTACTTCGGCCAAAGGTTGAGGAAGAAAACAAATGCCTGTTGCCCATTTCTCCAGACCTGTCTTGTAAATTGGAATGGGAAGAAGACCTCGAGCACGACAATCCGAATACTCTAGACAAAAAAGAGAAGCTAACCTATTACCCTTGGGCTGATCCCTATTCTTTTTGGGTGACTGTGGTGCTGCCGAGCTGGTCAAAGCGATTCCAAAGCTCGGAAGTGCGGCTGTTCTTCAAAGAAATGCTCCACTGTGAAGCGCCAGCTATGGTCGGACTGAATATCCTTTGGCTAAGCCCAAAGCAAATGTGCAAATTCGAAGCGGCGTTTCACAATTGGTTGAATTGGCAGCGCAACGCTGATCTACTTTGTGAGGAAAAAGAGGATGCCTACTGCAACTTCATAACCTGCATCAAGGAATTGCAGGATGACCTACCTTGTAACTGAGCCTATGACCAATCAACACCTGATCGGTAAACAAACCTTTGATCTTCAATTTTCATCCAGAGAGGGCATTCATGAAATCCAACATGAGTTAAGCAGGCTATATTGGCAGCGCGTGACCATGGCCCTTGAGCGATTGTTTGACGAGCTGGCACCACCAACTGAAAAAATTCGCATCGACAAATTAGAAATAGATTTGGGGGTGCTGTCGCTTCAAGACTTGATCTCTGGTTCCTTCATCGAAAAGTTACTGATTGGCTTGGAGCAATCCATCTCCAATTCCTTAAGCCAAAATACGCCCACTGCCATCCGCCAGCCTCTTCATTTGGAGCAATTTGAGCTGTGGTTGTATTTTTTAGAAACGGGTGCATTCCCAACTTATGCCGCTACCCCTGCGTCACTTCCTGAATGGCACCGCCATATTTTTGACACTTTGGCTTTGGATGCAGTTGCTGTTGAACGCTTGCGCAAACTTTTGAACTCTCGTCCTCTCGCTTTTGAACGCTTGATTTTGCAATTCGATACTACTTTTCAGCAGCAAATCATCAGACTCCATACAGGACACAAGCACGACGAGTTGCCCCTACTGATCCGAACTTTGGCCGAGCGCATTGCCCTGCTCTTGCATGCCTTATTTCATGCCATCAAAAGTACCCAGCATAAAATCGGGAGCATGAATAAGGAAGAGATATTCGACCTGGTCATAAAGCGTTTGCATCGCCGCATTCCAGCCTTAAAAAGCAGGCTACAATGGGCTATCGAACTAAAGAAATGGTTGCTGCAACATTACGTAAAAATTGACGAAAAAACCCCGCAACAACTGCAACGGCAATTTGAAACCGAAGCTTGGCGCATAGCACTTTCTGAGGTGATTTTACACCAAAAAAAGGTAGACTCAATTGCCCTCATTGCTCGAATCATCGAGCATCCTGCCATGGCCCATTGGCAGCCAATCTTGTTGCGAGAGCTAAACCGGGGAAAATGGAATCCTGCCATTACCAAGGAATTGATTAAGGACATAAAAGCCAGCTTGGCCAATTCAGTCGAGCCTAGTAAGTCTAATGCCTCGGCTAAAACCGATGGTTCAACGCTTCATCCTAGCCCTGAGCTACCCTTGGATAGTGAGTTCACCACTGCCATGAATACAAGCGAAAAGCATCCCGATTCTGCCATAGGACAATCAGGAAACCAAATTCCAGGCGATGTTGCGGCAGCCACTTTTGGTGCTGCCTCAGCCCAATCACTTAACCCAAGCATTGATTATACCGCAGCCTTTGTCCCTGATTCTACCCGCATTGCGGAACATTACCTTAAGAATGCCGGGCTTGTTTTATTGCACACCTTTCTTCCTCAGTTTTTCAGAAAATCGGAACTGCTTGATGGGCAATTATTTAAAAGTACCTGGCACCAACAAAAGGCGATATATCTTTTGCATTATCTGAGCACCGGAACAGTGGAAGTTCCCGAGTTTCAACTCATCTTGCCCAAGCTGCTCTGCGGCCTACCCTTGAATATGCCCTTGGATCACCAAATTTTCCTTAGTGACGAGGAACGGAATGAAGCCGAAAACCTGCTAGAAGCGGTCATCGAGCATTGGGGTGTTTTGGGAAGTACCTCTCCGGATGGATTACGAGAGGGCTTTTTGCAACGGGATGGTCGACTAGAGAAACGCGCTTCGGGTTGGTTTTTAAAAGTGGAAAACCAAACCTTGGATATCCTCCTCGACCGTTTGCCCTGGAACCTCAGCCTCATTAAGTTGCCTTGGATGGAAGAGCTGCTCAAAGTAGAATGGAGGTAATTTTCACCAGCTTAAAATTTGTTAAACGTATGGAAATCAAATGCAAAGAAGAACTCAAAAAATTATTCCAGCAGACCCAAAATATTGGAACCGAAAAATTATTGTGCGGATTGACCATTTTGGTAAAAGACGCTGCTGATTTCATCAATGCTACTGCTTTGCAAAACGACGCTACCGAAGTGTTCCGGTACGCCTACCTCGACATGATGAATCACGACCGCTATTATTGGTCTTTATTCGGTCCAGACCTGTATAGGGAATTGTCGGATGCTCAAATGCCTTCGGGAATGGCCAGGAATGCAGCAATTTGCAAGTTTAACCTGGATGAACTGCGGGAGGCTAAAATCATCCAGGAATGGACGCGCGCCCCTGGCTGGCATTTTTTTAAGCTACATACCCAACAGATCAAAAACAACATCCTTGGAAAGCTCACCTTGGAAAAGCTCAAAGCCAGTATTTGTGAAGTAGAAGACCCCACCGAAGCCTACCTGGAGCTGGTGGAAAGGTTGGCCAATCCTGGCCAGCTCGGTTCCTGCTTTTGGTACCCCCTGATGCTTTATATCGTGATCTTGCTCAAAGAAACGGACTTTATCACCCTCCAAGAGAACAACTAATCTAGCCCTCATACCTGCTTTTCAGGCCATGAAAACCGCCGAATCCAAAACAACCGCTACCGCTCAACACCTGCAAACCAAAGGTGAAGAGCAACAACCTTTCTTCCAGCAAGAAAGAAGCAATAGCTATTTGGGTGGCGGTAGTTCGGCATTTTTTTCTCCCAACCACAATCCTCAACCCTTTTTCTCAAAACCCGTCATTCAAACCAAACTTACCATCGGACAGCCTGGGGATAAATACGAACAGGAGGCGGATCAAATGGCCGATCAGGTGGTACAGCGCCTGGCGGAAAACAATTCCCAGTCGCAAGACCCGCTAGCTGCTCAAGGGCAGACTGGGTTGAAAATTCAGCGCAAACCGATTTTCGAAAGCAACGCTGAGCCCAATCTGCAGGCTAAATTCATCTCCTCTCCTACTAAATCGATTAACCATATCCAAACCAAATGTGCAGATTGCGAGCAAGAAGAGAAATTGCAGAAGAAGGAACAACCAGGGGAAGAGGAGCAATTGCAAAAAAAGCCGATTTTTGAAAGCAATGGCGAACCAACAGAAACGCCCATCCAGCCCAAGCCGGAAAATGTACCTACCCTCCAAAAGCAATGCGCCGCATGCGCTGCCAAAGAAGAACCACCTAAAGTACAACGGCAATCTGATTCCGCGACTACTCCCAACGCTACCTCAAGCCTTGAAAGCCGTCTGAGTAGCTCCCGCGGCGGTGGCAGCCCCTTGCCTAAGAAAACCCGTACACAAATGGAAGGGTCTTTCGGCTCAGATTTTTCTGGAGTGCGGGTACATACGGATAGCTCGGCGGTGCAGATGAATAAGGAGTTGGGGGCGCAGGCCTTTACGCATGGGAGTGATGTGTATTTTAATGCGGGGAAGTATGATGCGGGGAGTAGAGAGGGGCAGAGATTGCTGGGGCATGAGTTGACGCATGTTGTGCAGCAGGAGGGGGAGGTAAAAATTCAGAAAAGAGAGTATGGCCCTGCTGAATCTACTGCAAATATGACACCAAGCGACTGGACTCATTATGATAGACTAAATAAAACCACTGTTTGGAGTTATGCTAATGAATATAACCTTGCAAGAGGGCGAAATACTGAATACATGCAAATTGATCAGCGGAGAGATTTTTACTTATGGTTCTATGAACTGATGGCGTCTCGTGGCCACGATGTTCGTTGGCCACTTGCTGCTTATATTGTTGCCAATGGTGCAAACGAACTTGCCAATCGTGATAGATTTAATTATGTGAGAAGTAATAGTTTAGAGGCTATCATGAGGCGTGGTAACCAAGTGATTTTTGATGATGTATTCCCAAAACTCAGGAATCTTTATCTTCAAAGAGACACACTCGTTGGTGTTGATGCACTCAATTGGGACATGGATGTGCTAATTCAAGAACAAAACCTAATTCAGCCTTTGTACGCAGATATGGATGATTCTGCTTTGAATGCATTAAGAGAAGTAACCCGGCAAAGTGGATTAGCTGTAAGCATTGGAAGTTATTTCTTTGGAGATGTTAGCCCGGGTAGTTATAACTCTGGCGGAAGTGTTCCTCCCTTTCCGTCTACTTATGATCTGACTAACCCAAATGATAGGTTCAGATATGGTATGCTGCTTGCTTATTACTTTGCCCCAGCAGCTTCGGTAAGCGAAATTATCAGTCGACGTTTAGGCGCAATAGACTATGCGAATGGACTACCCATACCTTATGTGCCTCAAATTTATCAAAATGGAGATATGTTGAATCAGGTTGATTCCATGCAAAGCGTTCACGTTTTTAGTTCATATCTTACTGATATGGGTATCGATATAAATTTGTTGCGAAGAATTATCCATGGTATGAATAGTAGAGAAAGGTATACAATAATGACCGATCCTTGGTATCGGGCAATGTTAATGCACTACCACCGAATGCCCAACGAACAAGCTGAAGCTTTTTTGACGAGTGAAGATATTCAAGGATGTGGACCAATATACAAAATTGTGGGACCTATTGAAGGCACAGGGTATGCGCACGTTGAGGACAATATTCTCGCTTCAGAAATCAACAGAAGAGACCATTTTGCTATGGGCGCAGGAGGAACAAGAGTTAAAGTTCGCGCTGCTAATGACAATGCCAGAAGGCTTTTTGTAAGAGTCCCCGAAAGATGGATATGGTCTGATTCCCTTCATTGTCAAGATTATAGCCCTGTTCCTCCTGACCCTATTCCCGCGCCCTTCGTTTTAAATTACGAGTTGTTTTTTGAAACAGGTAGCTCGGATATATACAATCGAAGCTATGGAATGCGGAACTCATCATCGCTGAACACGGTTCTTGATGATATTAGGTATTATACAAATCAGTTCACATCTGCTACTTTTTCTTTGAGCTTGATTGGACATGCATCTCCTAGATATAGAAGTGCTCGTAGCCTGAGTGAGTCCATTATTGAAAATGAAGAATTATCATGGCAAAGAGTTGAGGCTGTAAGAAATCAGATTATGTATTTCTATCAAGAAAATATACCCGTAGGTGCAACAGGAAGTATTCCTTTCCGAATGACACTAGCAAATACATTGCCTTTTGCTAATATTTCTACACATGGAATCGGAGCTACAGAAGGATTCGCTATGACTGCTGATCCAACTAATAATGAAGAAAGATTTAGACGTGTTGGAATTTCACTATCTTTTGTCTTCTAAAAAATCAAGTATCCAATGGCGCAGTGCAAGGCAGCGGGCAAAAATCCCTTTGGCTAAATTAGCTGGTATCATGAAAGATATGAACGCCGTTTTTGGCGAAGCTGGTAAGATGTATGATTTTTTGATCAACGCTTCGATTTTGGCGGGAGCAATGACTACAGCATCGATTGGTCGGGAGGAGGCTGGGAGCTGGGCTAAAAATGATGACCAATTTGCACTTTTTTCTTCAGACTGAAATTGCAACAACCATTTATAGCTTCTAACAGGGTTCGTTGAACAATATCTTTATAAATTATCATGCAAACCACTGAATCCAAAACCACTACTCCCTCCCTCCAACTCAAAACTGCCCAAAGTCCTTTCTTCCAGCAAGAGCGGAGTAGCCAACCCATGGAACGCAGCAGCGCCCCTTTCTTTTCCACAGGTGGAACCCAGCAGTCTTTTTTCACCAAACCAACCATTCAAACAAAATTAACAGTTGGCCAGCCTGGCGATAAATACGAGCAAGAGGCCGATCAGGTGGCCGATCAGGTGGTGCAGCGCTTGGCGGAACACAATACCACTCCTAACCCCCATATAATCCAACCTAAATGCGCCACTTGCCAGGAAGAGGAAAAACTGCAGCAAAAAGAAAAACCTGGAGAGGAGGAAAAGCTGCAAAGGAAACCGATCTTCGAAAGCAATACAGAACGGCCTGAATTGCCAGTCCAGGCTAAGTTTGAAGCGCCCTCCTTTCTACAAAAAAAATGCACCGAATGTGCCGCGGAAGATGAAACACCCAGCGTGCAACGAGCCGTGGAGTCCACGGGTACTCCAAGCGCCGCCTCTAGCCTGGAAAGCCGCCTGAGCAGCTCACGCGGTGGCGGCAGTCCTCTGCCTGTAAATACCCGCACCCAAATGGAAGGGGCTTTCGGCAGCGATTTCTCAGGGGTGCGTGTACATACAGGTATCTCTGCTATACAGATGAACCAGGAACTGAGTGCTCAGGCTTTTACGCATGGGAGTGATGTGTATTTTAATGCGGGGAAGTATGATGGAGGGAGTACGGAAGGGCAGCGGTTATTGGGGCATGAGTTGACGCATGTGGTGCAGCAGGGGGAGATGACACAACTTGTACAAAGAACCCCAAATGACGAAGGAGCAGCCAGTCAGAGATTGATCCTTTTGGATGGCTCAGTGCTCAATGAAATTATGCGTGGCAATACACAGGTCGCTACAGCCCTACGAACAGCACTAGGTAATGCACAAGTTATGATAAGCCTTCAAGCGTATAATGAACTTTTGGCCACCCCTGTTATCCAAACAAGAGTAGCTTATCAAAGACTCCTAACCGACCTAAACATTCAGGTAGCACATTCAGGCGGGAGTATAGATGAAAGGCTGGCCGTTTATACGGCAGATGCGTCCCGAGTTGTTGGCGGACAGCCCAGGCCTCTGATGTCGGAAACAGACATATTGGTCGCTGCTCAAGCAAGGGGCCTTCAAGCAGAAGTATGGGGCACAGATCGCGTTTTTAGAAGAAACTGGCGGGAAGTAGAGCAAGTATCGGGTGTCAGGGTAGCACCCGAATCATATACGATAAACCTCGTCCATGGGGCGCCATTAAATTATATCCAGGCACGGCAATTATTAGGATTGGACGAAATCGAAATTGCCGCCGATGGTACCGTGAGACCAATGCCACATGTTACAGGAATAGATAGCGTCTCAATGTCATTATTTGGTATCCCGAGGGATAATGATTCGAGTTTATCGCCTCATTCATCCGTTCCAACATTGGATGCGGCTCAAGTTGGTAGCGAGACTGAAAACGAACGACTTTTTCAATATATTCAAGCAAATCCCGAAATACTCAATGAACTGCCCAACCAAGGATTTCTGGAAAGGCCTTTGATACGCATTTCTCCTGAACAAACAAGTTATATCGTTCGGACTGGCGGGCCGCATGGGCAATACGCCTATCATATTTTTAATTCTGTGGAGGAAGCCAGAAGTTATGCAGTATGGGTAGCAGCCCATGGTGCCCATTGGATGGCCGAAACCACGGCCTTACCTAGAAGATGGCCTGGGTCAGACAGAGATAACCCTGTAATTAGCAGGTTAACAATCTATGAAATTCCTCCCAATACGATTTATCTCCAAGGGG
The DNA here is from genome assembly GCF_040403615.1 of Haliscomenobacter sp. NCBI lineage: Bacteria > Pseudomonadati > Bacteroidota > Saprospiria > Saprospirales > Haliscomenobacteraceae > Haliscomenobacter > Haliscomenobacter sp. The sequence goes on from NZ_JBBAKG010000005.1 coordinate 79,522, forward strand.
TCATTGCAAGTCAGCCCGAAAGCCATCCGGACATCGCCCATACTTATCCTGGTGGTGGGCCTCAGATAGAATTCCCCAGACAAACCTCAGGCCTAGTACCTGTCGAGGACATTCCTGTACACGCAAATGGTAGTACGCCGCCATCTGCTTCATTAGGTGCTGGAAGCCCCCCAGTTCCCCCTGTCGTATCGCCAACATCTTCCACGTTACCGCCCGAAGCCGAAGACCCCTTCACACGAACCAGTTCCCTACGCCCAACAGGAGACTTGAGCAGCGAAGGCAGACTCTCGGTAGGTGCTCATCATAGCCAAGAAACAATTTTTAGTGGAGCAGAAGCAGGAGACAGCCCTATTTACAACGCAACACAGACAAATGGCGGAGGCCTGACGTATCAGCAGGATGAACATGGACATAATATCGGAGCAGAAGTTTCTCATCGGAGGCGTGAGCAAATTGGAGATTCACCGGCCTCCTCCAGTAGTATATCTGCCAGTGGACACCTGCACATCAACGATGAAGGTCATGTGGATGGTGGGGGCGGAAATCTCAGCATTGGAGCGAACCAAACCACTGTCACAGTTGGTGGAAGCGTTCGAATTACTGCTCAAAGACCTATTTTGGTAAACGGAGCTTATGTAGTCAGTTGGGAAAACAGTGCAAGGGGCAGCGCAGGATTAGGATATGAGCGCGGCGCTGTAGGAGGATCTTTATCCTATACACGATCTAGTGGAATCACTGGCCAGCGCGTTTTTTTAACCCAAGAAGAAGCAATGGCGTTTTATGAAAGCAGAGCTTGGGCCCAGATTTCGCTGGACGATACTACCCAGCTTGCCGAAGGCGAAACTGTGGCGCAAAGTTCAGGAAATCAACTTGATCTTGGCGGTACGATCAACCTGGAAGGAGTGACAGTTGGCGCCAATATTAGTATAGGAGGGAATCATTCAATTGAAGTGACTGGTTTGGCGCAGCATCGAATCAGTGTGCGGATAACGGATGATTTCGTTTTGGGTGGCAGCGCAAGCATTGGAGCACCCGGGGTTGGTATGAGCGGCGGTTTGCAGCGGACAACAACGACAGGCCAAATCGTCAATTTTGATTTGGGAACAGCAGAAGGAAGAGACGCATTTAATTATCTTCGTATATTTGGCAGACTACCGGCCACAGGTTTCACTTTAACCGCCAATATCTTGGGTCAATCGGATACGGAGTCGACCGGGATAACGCTAGGCGTTGCCTCTGCGACCGAGACCAATACCACTTCCGAGACAACTTTAACTGATAACGAAGGAAACCCTATTGAAGAACAGCGATCGGGAACCGAAGCAATCAACATAAGAATACCGCTAGTGGGTAATTTTTCTGAAGCCCATCAGATTGCTTCAAGAGAAGACGTCCGAACCGGTGAACGAACATATAGTGCCAGCACCACAATTTCTTCATCTAGTACAGAAAGCGTCAATCATGCCTTGGCCGAATCTACCGGGCATCATTGGGGTACCGGTAGTCAACTAGAAAATCAATCTTCCCGCAGATGGGAAGTGACTTCCACCTTTACTGAGCCTCAAATACGCTTGCTGATGCAAGCTATGCGTCAAGGAGATTTTAATTATCATTCATTAATTTACCAAGCTGGTCATGGAGAAGATTTTATGCATGCTGTAAGAAGAGCCGGTGCCAATCTGGACGAGGTAGAAAGGGCACTGAGCGAATTCATCTCGGAAACTGGTTCACGAGGTCTCTTATTGATACGGCAGACCATCCATGCACAGCCCGCTTATGATTTGAGACTTATTGGAGATGAATACATGACTGGTGCAGAGGGCCACGCCAGGCTGGCGGAAAGGATAGCCGCTTTTGGAACACGCTTCGCATCGGGTAGCAATCTTCATGCTTTGGGCAGTGAAATTAGTATTGAATTAAGTACCCAACAAAGTCGACTAACTGCTATTTTGAATCCAGAACGATATCCCGATTTGCCGCATGAGTTGCGACAAAGGGAAGTAGAGCGATCTAGGGCTGAAATAGGCGAACTTTCCGGGTTGCGTGACCGGGCACTTGCTGCCGTAAGAGGCTCATCACATGAGGCTGCTACCGAAAGCCCGCAAAGCTCGCAGACTATCACAACAAGTGCATGGAGTTCCATCATGGAGCAAGAATCACAAGTTCAAGCAAGCCGACAAGGGACTGTTGAAAGAGGCAATGAGGCTCGGAGACATCATTGGATTCAGGTAGAAGGAGCTTATGCATTTAGCAGACGAGCTATTGAAACATATGGGGCAGAAGCGGGTTGGTTCAGTGATGCTAGAGAACACCATATTGACTATATCGTCGCCCAAAGATTTTTGAATACCGCAAATCGAACTTGGGAACAGGCTGAAACAGCTTGGACAAACTACTCTCGCCAAAAAGGCCAATTAGAATTTGGAACAAATTTGCGTCCAGAAGCGATTCAAAACCTCCGCTCACGTCTTGAAAACTGTTTGCAATTTTTTAATTCTGCTCGCCAACAATTTCATGCTGCTTCTATAATTTATCAAGATATCCTTACCCGACATTTATCAGAAGGGCGTCATAACGAATTCCAGGCTTATACCCAAGAAAGACAGCTCCCTTCCGATAGAAGATTAATTTAACAGCATTTCCATTGAATGTAAACTTATTTTAGGGCAATCCTTTTACGATTAAGGTAACACATTATCGATAGCTACCGCTGGTACGGCGTCTCTGACCCGTACCATTATCCCCGCATCTTCGGACGCACAAGCTTGCACACTGGCCCAAAAAGTGCACAAATCAAATTAGCAAATAGCTTTATCCGTTTTTTGGCAAACAAATCATTTCTAGTTTTGAAGGATTAAAGCTGATTGAATAAAACAATCTACCTCTGACCAACAAATAACTAATTTTTTCTTCACCTATAAAACCTATCACAATGGCATTTAAAATCAAAGGATTGATCTTTGAAAAGGAATCGGGTTTACCAGTGGCCGGATTACGGGTACGCGCCTACGACAAAGATCTGCTCTACGATGACTTACTGGGAAATGCGATAACAGACCAAAATGGGCAGTTTGAAATCGAATATACCGAACGTGATTTCCAGGAATTACTTGAGGGGAATCCAGAGTTGTACCTCAACATCCTCACTGGCCCAAGAGACCTGATACACAAGGAAGTTGTAAGCAGCAAGATTGCCGACATGAGCGACATCAATCTACGCATTGAGTTGGATCGAAAGAAGCTTGGAGCTTTTACACCTGTAACACCAGAAGGTTTTCCACAGCTTTCTCAACAAGTAATTGAACGCAAAGAACGACCAGCTAAATCGGATCTACCTAAAGGTGTGGCGATAGAACTAGATCGAATTTGGACTGCACAGCAGGATGAAATCGAAATCAAAAAACTTGAAAACGGCCAGATAGCAATCCAGAAGCCTTTTAATTTAAAACCAATTGAGCGCCCTAGGCTTGCCATCGAACGTTTGGATCGAGGATTGATAAAACCAGGTTCTCAACTTGAAATTCCGGGTTTTTTACCCGACCATCTGGGATTGAAATTCAATCCTCAAAGGATCAAAATGTTAGACCCTTTCCTGAAAGAAGGCGAAGACCGTCCAATCAATGTTTTTGCTCCAGATACCCGCTATGTTTTTCGAGATACTTCCTTTCCCTGGTGTACTACTGGCAGAGTTGAAACGGAAGGTGGAGTATGTACAGGCACGATGATTGGACGCAGGCTTTTGCTTACCGCTTCTCATTGTATAAACTGGGGTGATGATTCGGTGGGTTGGATCAAGTTTACCCCTTCCTACTACAACGGGGACGCTCCTTTCGGCATTGCTTGGGGCTCCCGTGTGATATACTGGAATCGTGCAGAGGGAGGATTGTCGAATTTTGAGACCGCCTTTGATTATGTTGTGGTTGTTCTAGACAGATTTATGGGAGATCTAACAGGTTATGCTGGCTACCGCCCATATGCCTCCTCCTGGAACAATGGCAGTTATTGGCAGAATATTGGCTATCCTGGTGATATGACTGGCACGGAACGTCCGGTATTTTTAGACGGAGGAGCCATTACTTCTACTGAATCACACAACACTAGTGGGCAAGAAGGGCTAGTTTTGGGACATTTCATGGATAGCACGGGTGGGCATTCTGGCGGTCCGGTTTGGGGCTGGTGGGACGATGAGCCATGGCCAAGAGTAATAGGTGTTCAAAGTGCAGAAGCAAGTACTCCTTCTTCAAATACTTCTGGCGACAATGAGGCAGGCGGAGGCAATGCACTGTCGGCTTTGATTACTTTTGCCAGAGAAAATTATGCATAATATATTGGATGCTGGGGCAGAGGGGAGTCCATCCCTTACTAAAGCACGGTATCGCAATAAAAGATTTCGGCCTAATTTACGGTAAAACTTTGTCGATGAATTCGGATTAGCGTGCCCTTTAGGAATGCATTATTCCAATAATTGTGCATGGACAAACGATGCCTGGATTGCTACGACATCCCCAACACCTACGAGTGCCCCATCCTAAATGAAGCGGATTCTTTAGATAGAATCCACCAGCAAAAAGTTATTTACACCATAATTATCAATCATTTTGAGCAAGCCTACAAAACGCTTTGTTGCAATGGAGATTTATGGGAGGGATGGCAAATTTACATAGACAGCTATCTAAAAAGGAACGCATTCCGATTAATCTGGTACGATGGCGATGAAACATGGAGCAAGCATTTTCAGTCTTTCATGAAAAATAGGATTGATAGTTTAATCAAGGTCAAGACCATCAAAAATCCAATCCGGGAAGATTCTATTTATCTAGGATTGATAAAACTAGATAAGTCAAACTGAATGATTACAAATGTCTCATCTGTAAAAAACAAAGAAATAAACCAACCATAATTTATTCAAAAAACTAAAACCACTTCCATGCCATCAACCGTAACTGCCCAAAAAAATGGCCTCTTCGTTAAAGCTTATCGCGGAGACGCCATGACCCTCCTGGCCATGAATATGGCCGAGGCGGATATTCGACCCAATTTTGTTGGGTTCACTATTGGATTTTCTACCCCGGAAAGCCAAGAAATTAAATACATATTCAACCGCATCAATTTTGGAGTGGGTGATTTGCCTGATCCCGATCTACCTGAAGCTGAACAGCCATATACGTCTACCATCGATGCTCCCATTCAGTACTTTCGGTGGATCCACGTACCTGGTACTCGCTTTATTGACGAACAAGGTAATTTCCCATTCGGTACGTATACCTACTACATCACGCCAAGATTTATGGCAGCTCAAGGAGTATTGAAACCACTGGACGAAAATCTAACTTGTAAGTTTAAAATCGAAGTCGCCCCTTTTATTGATGGCCAGATCGAGGTCAGTTTCACCCGCGGCTTTGTCACTTCTCAAGCCTTTGCCAGTCGATTTGGGCTGGATGTATCCTTAAGGCCTGATGATATAGATAATTTCGACATCAACATGGTAGCAGGAAGAAAAGATGGGCGCTCATTTACCTACAGTGAAATGTATGAATGGTGTGGTTTTCAAGCAAGGGTGAAAATATTGGCCATTTTGGACGAAGTAATTGCCGATCCGACCATCCAAATCGATGTATTGGCCTATGATTTCAACGACCCTAGCATTAGAGAAAAACTGCTCGAAATTGCGCGTAGCAATCGTATGCGGATGGTGCTAGATGATTCTACCGCTAAAAATAAGAATGGAGAAATCAAAGGACACGGTATTCCGAATTCTGAGGAATCAAAATTTGCTGCAAATGCCAACCAAATTAGTCCAGGATGTGTAAAGAGAACACATTTTTGGCGCTTCGCTCATTGTAAGGTTTTTATCCTCAAAAAAAACGGACAGGCTTTTAAAGTTTTGACAGGGTCTACCAATTTTTCCATCAATGGACTTTACATCAATGCCAATCACGTAGTGGTCATAAAAGATAAAAGTGCGGCAAACTTGTACGCAGAGGCATTTGAAGAAAGTTGGAATCGTCCAAAAAAATTTAGAACAACCAGTTTAGTCAATGATTTCCTTCCTGAAGCTGTGCCCGGAGCAGACAAAATTTCTTTTGCATTCGCACCACATACCGAAACCCAGGCTGAAAAAATTATAGGGGATATAGCAGGATGGGTTCGAAGCGCTCAACACTCTGTTCTGTTTGCAGTAATGAATATGACTACATCCACCGGCGAATTGATTGATGTCCTTAAGAACGTAGAAACCGAAGTTGGTCCCCAAATATTTAAATATGGGGTAAGTGAGGGAGTAAAGGAGGTGAAATTTTACAAGCCCGGACGAAAAAATGCCATCATCCTGAGTGCACAATCCATCAATAATGATCTTCCACCAAATTTTCTCAAAGAGCGGAATCCAGCTGGCATGAAAATCCACCACAAGTTCATTGTTTTGGATTTTGACACGCCCAATGCACGCGTCATTTGTGGCTCATCAAACCTGGCCTTGGGTGGTGAAAAAGACAATGGCGACAATATGGTGATCATTCAAGATCGTGAATTGGCTACGGTTTTTGCCATTGAAGCCATTCGATTGGTGGATCATTATCATTTCCGGGCCAAAAAAACGAAAACCAATGCTAACGTACCAGCGGTGCAGCCGCGGCAACCACCACGAAGAATGGTACTCAGGCAAACCGCTCAAGAATGGACACCAAGATTTTACGATCCGAATGATTTGAAGTTCGTTGATCGAAATCTTTTTTGCCCAATGAACTAATTTAAAATGTTCTCAAACCTACCAAAAAACTAAACAACTCAATTCCATAACCACACCAAAATTTCATAAACGATGAGTACCCATTCACCCTTGGCACTCCGCTGGAATCGTCTGGCATGTGATGCCATTTATTACACCAAAACACCACCTACCATTGCAGCCCGTGCGCTGGCCATGGTACATACTGCCATGTACGATGCTTGGACGGCCTACTCTGGCGGTAGTGAAATCAGTACCACCACTGGATCCCGCCTCAAGCGCCCCGATTCCGAATGCACCAAACAAAACCGCGAGATCGCTTTCAGTTTTGCGGCTTATCGGGTGCTGGAAGCCTTATTCAGCCAGCAGTTGCCCGCCGAGCACAAAATGGTATTTTCTTCCTTAATGAAAGAGATCGGTTGTAAGCCGACCGACGAGTCGAGAGATTTGAATAAGCCTCAGGGCATTGGCAACATTTGTGCCAAAATGGTCATCGATAGCCGCCTTGGCGATGGGGCCAATCAAGAAGAAGATTATGCCGATTACACCGGTTTTAAGCCAGCCAATGATCCGCCTCCCAAAAGACCGCTGAAAGATGTAGCCAAGTGGCAACCCCAACTCAATGCCCAACGCAAGCCTCAGAAATGCTTGACTCCACAATGGGGTTGGGTAAGACCTTTTGCTTTGTGCTGGGGCGGAGAATTCCGGCCACCTGTACCCGTAGCCTGTGGCACCTCTGAATTTGACCAGCAAATCGATGACACCATCCAAATCAGTGCTTGCCTCGATGACGAACAAAAAATAATCGCAGAATACTGGGCTGGTATGCACGAGGATAAATTCGAAGATACTTCCCTTATTCCCAATTATGGTTATTGGACGGTGCCACCGGTACAGAGTTGCCGCATCGCCCACTACATCGTTGAAAAAAATGGCTTTAAGAACGCGAACGTAATTAAGTTATTTTTTGCGTTGACCAATGCCCTGCTCGATGCCTCAATCGCCGCCTGGGATGCCAAATTGTATTACAATACTACCCGTCCAGATTCGGTTATCCATGAGTTGCGTGACGAATTTTGCTTTGATGCCTGGGGCGGCCCTTGTGTAGGTACCGTAAACATGGAAGGGGAAGGCTGGTGCCCCTATTTGTTGAATACCCCACCATTCCCTGAATATGTATCTGGACACAGTACCTTCACTCGTGCAATGGCCGACATCATTACTTGCTTCTGTGATTCAAGCGAGTATGGGGAATGTGTAGTCTTCCCTGCTTGTAGTTCGGTCATTGAACCCGATTGTACCCCGGCGGAGGAAATTACTTTAAACTGGCCCACCCTATACGATGCAGCCGACCAAGCCGGATGGTCAAGACGTTACGGCGGTATCCACTTCGAAGAAGGTGACCTGAGGGGCCGCGAATTGGGCGAAAAAGTAGCCCTCTGTGTGTGGAACAAAGTTTGTAAGTACTTCGAAGGTATACCCTGTTAAGGGGCAATAAAAAAATAAGTGTTTCATTTTGCCAACTACAAAGGCCTTACCTCATGTTAAAGTGCTTGTTAAAGTTTTCAATTTAGGAGACTTAAACAAGCGCTTTAACTTCCTAATCTTTACAACATAAAAGCTAAAGGCAGCTTTTGTGCGTTCATTTTAGCCAAAAAAGCTGAATCATGAAAAGTGGATTTCTTTCTCGTCGCCACCGCAATCCGCCTCAGCAAACTGAGCAGGAAAAAGAGCAGCCTTTTTTTCCCAAATCAAATGATGCGGAGCAGCAACCCTTTTTTACCGCTGGATCAAATGCTGAAGCGAATAGCCCAGCCATCCAGGCCAAACTCAGCATTGGCCAACCCGGCGACAAATATGAGCAAGAAGCAGACGCCGTGGCCAATCAGGTAGTCAGCGGCCAAAATAACACACCGGTACTGCAACGTCAGGAAATCAGCACCCTCCAACGCACGACCTTAGCCACTCCACAAGAGGATGAAAAACTCAGCACCGCTGAAAGCCGGATGGAAAAAGACAAGCTCATTCAGGAAAAACCGGAAGTACAGCTAGAGAAAAAACCAGAAGAGGAGCCCATCCAAAAAATGACCGAACCAAAAGAAGAGGAAGAACCTGTCCAAAAAAAGGAAGAGCCAAAAGAAGAAGAACCCCTACAGAAAAAGGAAGGACCAAAAGAAGAAGAAGAGCCCTTACAGAAAAAGGATGCTCCCGAAGAAGAAAAAGAGCCCTTGCAAATGGCCAAAGAGGAGGAGGAGCCCTTGCAAAAAAAGACTGAAACTGCAAGTAACTCCACCGCGAGTACACAATTGAGCAGCCGCATCAAAGAGGCATCGGGGAAGGGCACTCCTCTGCCTGATCAAACTCGTACCGAAATGGAAGGCGCCATTGGTGCAGACTTCAGTGGAGTCAATATTCACACCGACACAGATGCAGTCCAGATGAACAGAGAATTAGGTGCACAAGCGTTTACCCATGGGCAGGATGTGTACTTTAATTCGGGGAAATACAATCCGGAGGCTAGCAGTGGGAAGCATTTGTTGGCGCATGAGTTGACACATGTGGTGCAGCAGGGAAAAAGCCAAAAAGTACAAAAAGTACAACTTCAGGCTGCTCCCACAGCCTCCTTAACTGCCGCAAGATTCCAAAATAATCCTAAACTGGAAGCAGCTTTCCAAAATAAATTGCATATCAAAAAAAATGCAAAGGGAGATCATGTTAGAATTCTTCAAAAAGCACTTTTAGACGATGGAATTGCCTTGCCAAAATTCGGCGTAGATGGAGAGTTTGGCGAAGAAACCCAGAAAGCAATTATAGCCTATCAGACAAAATACAAACTAAGCCCTGACGGAATTGTCGGTCCAGTTACCCTGGAACATTTAGACAAAAATTTTGCAACCGTTGTGCTTACAGAGAGGTATGATAAGTGGTATCAGGAACAAACTAAGTTGTTTAAAGCAGAGAAAAACTTCCCTTACCACGTTGCCGTGATGAATGTATTTTACAAGTCCCGCAATTTCCACGTTATTCAGATGTTGAATGATGTCAAATATGATGTATATACTTTTTCTGGTGCAATTGATTATTGGAAACATAAGGATGGCAAAATAGAAGAAGTTGATCTATCCGCAAGCTTGAGAGGAAATACTGAAAAAGGGGGCAAGTTCATTCGACTCAATGAAAAGTTGAAACCTTTGGAAGCTGCCATGACTCTTTATCACGAATTGAACCACGTTTTTAGTAAAGAACCCGATTACTTAAAGCAAGAAATTGAATCTCGAGTAGTCTCAGAGCAATTTGCAATTGACAACAACCTTCCTCCAACGAAAAAGGAGTACAGAACTAAAGATGGAAAAGTAGACAAAGCCTTTATTGAAAATGAAATAAGAAATTCACAACACTACAATCCAAAAGATAAAACCAGAATAGGAAGAACGTACAAAGGAGAGACAAAAATAGGTCCATGGATCGTTCCAATTTAATATTTTTAGAATTTCTTTATCTAAAAAAGAAACATGACTTACAAAACATGTCTATTTTTAACTGTTTGCATTTCTTTACTATATTGCAATAATTCGAAAACCAACAATGACATGACCAAAATAGAAGGGACTATTGGCGAATACATTGTCAATGCATCACATGATAACTTTGAAAACGGTTCGTTTGCAATTTATGATGCTGTAACAATAGTCATTGCCAAACCTTATGAACAGAAAGACAAAGAGTTAACAATTCTTTTGGCAAAAGAAGAAGGGAATTACTCTATCTGGAAACAAAAAGGAAAAATTGTATCTTTTGAAATAAATCCTATTTTCTTAGAAAAAAGAAGTACCATTTTTGAAGGAGCACTTGACGACATACAAATAAAATAAAATTTTCATTATTTCATTATGCCTAATTCAAAGATTGTCAGATTATTATCAAACATTACTGCTTATATCGAAGCTATTGTTCGTACCAGAACCGCTTCAGTCTTCAATAAAGATGAGGGAGAAATCCTGGTTCACGATTTTAAAATAAGTGATGAAAAAACTCCGTTAGACGAGTTTATTCAAGATAATAACCTTGGTCAAACAGAAATTACTCTTTTGTTTATTGCGATAATGCCCCATATTCACCCTCTTTTATTTGACCAAATTATTCAAGCAGCTCTTCCATCTGCCGGCGACTTCCCCCAACTCGGCGGCACCCGTGGCAAAAACTTCCGCGGCTTTCTGCCCACCGGGGAGACCGCCCTCTTTCTGCTTGCAGGCGACGACATGGAAAAGCGCATGGATGTAAATGAACTTTTCAGCGAAGACCATCTCTTTGCCAAAAAACATATCCTTTGCCTGGAAGAAGTACCCGAAGGAGAACCCCGCATGAGCGGTCGCATCATCCTATCTCAGGAATATGTGGATCTATTTACAACTGGGAAAGTAGCACGCCCGCGGTTCAGTATGAATTTTCCGGCACAGTTGCTGCAAACCGAATTGGAATGGGACGACCTGGTACTACACCACGACACCTTAGCGCAAATCAACGAACTCGAAATCTGGGTCAAACATGGAGATACCCTAATGAAAGAGTGGGAAATGCACCGCAAAATAAAACCTGGTTACCGTGCTTTATTTTATGGACCTCCTGGTACTGGAAAAACCCTAACTGCATCACTATTGGGCAAATATACAGGTAAAGAAGTGTACCGCATCGACCTATCAATGGTGGTTTCCAAGTTTATCGGCGAAACTGAGAAAAATCTTTCCAATCTATTTGCCAAAGCCGAAAACAAGGATTGGATACTTTTTTTTGATGAAGCAGATGCACTCTTTGGCAAGCGAACCAATGTACGCGACGCTCATGATAAATATGCCAACCAGGAAGTTTCTTATCTGCTCCAACGTGTAGAGCATTATAATGGACTGGTCATTCTTGCCACCAATTTTAAAAGCAATATCGACGACGCCTTTACCCGACGTTTCCAGTCTATCATTTATTTTCCAATGCCTGGAGTAGAAGAGCGGACTCGGCTTTGGAAAAAAGCTTTCCCTCCCAGAATCAAACTTGCTCAAGACATTCAGCTTCCTACCTTGGCGCAAAAATACGAACTCTCCGGCGCCGAAATCATCAATATTGTTCAATTTGCCTGCCTTCGCATGCTCGATCGTGGCGATGCTCACCTACAAGCCAAAGATCTTTATGAAGGAATTAAGAAGGAATTCCAGAAAGAGGGACGGATTATGCGGTGATACATTCTTACCCTGAAATGGGGATTGTTCAAAAAAGTGCATCCCTGGTTTCACGACTAATCAATTGCCTTTAATGTCCACACTAAATGGTTAAACATCGCGTTACAGTTTTAACTTTTCACTCCCATACTTTACCACATGCAAACCTACACCTACCGGAACGGCCAAAAACTCTTCCTCAACAAATCCGCAGACGAATTTGTGACCCGTGAAAACCCGGAAGCCCTCAATGCCCGCGGCCTTGAGCTCGTTGAAAAGACCTCTTCTTCCTCTTCCAAAGTTAAAACCACCGCTGAAAGCCTGGAGGCCGACATGGCCAAAAGTCGGGAAACGGCCCCTACCCACCACGCGTATTACATGGAAGGCTTAGGAACTGAATTCCTGATCACCGACCGTGTGACGGTATGTTTCAAAACTGACATTGATTCCGCTGATTTGGCCGATTTTATGGGCAAGTATAGCTTGATTCTGTTGGAAGAATATTCCCCCAAAGATTTCTTGTTTCAGCTTACCGCGCATACTGGGATGAATCCGGTGAAGCTGGTGGTAAAACTCACCGAAGAAGAACCTCTGGTGGAATCCGCCGAAAACGATACCAATTTCCGCTTCATGCGTACTGCCCTTGCCATCCCTACCGATCCGGTGTACGCGCGGCAATGGCATTTGCATACCCATTATACCAATGCGGATTTTGATCCCAGGTCTTCCGCCAATTGTGAAGAAGCCTGGAAGTTGTTGGGCAATTTTGGCAGCAAAGACGTGGTGATTGGCATTTCGGATGATGGCTGTAAGATTGACCATCCAGATTTTTCTGGGGATAAATTCAGGGCTTGGGGCTACCTCAGGGGACGCCGTTTGGTCAACAACAACGACATTGATGCCAAGGCCAGCGAAATGTACATCGATGGCTCCGATCACGGTACTGCATGTGCAGGCGTAACAGCGGGCAGTGCCAATGGGGTGTTGGTGGTAGGCGCAGCTCCCAGTTGTAAGTTGCTGCCCGTACAATGGGAAAGCGATGGGCCTTATTTGCTGATCAGCGATTCCAAATTGTTGACCGTGCTCAACTTTATGGCCGACAAAGTGGATGTGATGTCCAACTCCTGGGGGGGCACTCCGGTGAGCATGTGGCAAACCCTGGTGGTCAATCGCTTGCGGGATTTGGCCAAAACCGGAGGTCGCCGTGGTAAAGGGATTGTATTTTTATGGGCTGCGGGCAACGAAAACTGTCCCATCAACTTCGAAGTCACGGTGGACGTACCCTATACCGATGGTTGGGATTACCAAAACAACCAGTGGAAATGGATCGGCGTAGAGAAAGCCAGAAGCTTCCAAAACAACCTCGTCGGTATTCCCGGCGTGTTGCACGTTGCGGCCTTGACCAGTGTGGCCCAACGCAGCCACTACTCCAATTACGGTGCGGGCATCGACATTACCGCTTCTTCCAACAACGTTCATTCATACCAACGGATTCGTTTGCGCGGACTTGGCATCTCCACCTCTTCGGGTGAAGGCACGGGCGTAACCAATTCCTTTGGAGGCACCTCTAGCGCGACCCCACTTACTGCCGGAATTGTGGCACTGATCATTTCAGCCAATCCAAATTTGAGTGCCGCAGAAGTGATTTCGATTTTGAAAAAGTCTGCGGGAAAAAACCTCAATTTTACTGCTTATCCGCGCACTCCTGCTGCATCCTATGACCCTAATCCAAGCTGGGATGTATCGCCAGTAGCCCCTTTTGACAAGGGAGAATTCAAAGACATCAACAGTCCGGACGGTACCTGGAGCCCATGGTTTGGACACGGAAAAGCGGATGCTAAAGCTGCAGTTGCACTGGTACTGGGTGACCAACCTGCGCCTACTCCAGTAGAGGAAAAAATCAAGATCGTATCTGCTCTGGTCAATCCAGTTGGGCCAGACTGGGGGCTTGAAAAATTGACCCTGCTGAATGCCACAACAAGTACAGTAGACCTCAGCGGCTGGTTTTTGGACATCAATACCCGCAAGGAAATGCTGACCCTGAAATTAACCGCAGGGGAAGCCCAAACCTTGACTTTAAATCCTCAAAAAGTGGTGCTTTCCAATACAGGCGCAACCATAAAATTGATCAATACCCAAGCCAAAACAGTGGCGGAGGTGAAATATGTCAAGAGCCAGGTAAAAGAAGGCGTGGTGATACAGTTCTAAAAAAGGGGACGAATTGCGGTAAGTAACTGTAATTCGTCCTTTTATTCGGTATCAAAAATTGATAAATAATCAGTAAAAATTTCATCACCCCTCCCCTTCCCTCAATAAATCGGGACACTGAACTATAAAAGTTACAATTTTCAACCTACCTTTGCGCGGTTATGATGAAACTAACGTAATCGTTTAGCCCATTCAGGCAGCTAAGTGCTTACAAATTAACTCGCAAAAGTATCGCACACTTCTATGGAATCCTTAGTGTACTTACTACCAGGTTTTGGTGTTTTGGCTCTGCTATACATGGCCTTTTTATCCTCATGGGTGACCAAGCAGGATGCAGGTGGAGAAAAAATGCAAGAAATTGCTTCAGCCATCGCGGATGGAGCCATGGCTTTTTTGAAAGCGGAGTACAGTCGCTTGGCTATCTTTGCAGTGATCGCCAGTGCATTGTTGATCCTGCAATCCCAAATGGTTGAAAATTCAAGTTGGTTGATCTTTGTCGCCTTTATATTCGGGGCAAGTTTCTCAGCTTTGGCTGGCTTTTTTGGGATGCGCATTGCAACCAAAGCAAACGTTCGCACCACTCAGGCCGCAAAAACGAGCTTGGCCCAAGCCTTAAAAGTCTCTTTCGCCGGAGGTACCGTCATGGGTATGGGCGTTGCAGGTTTGGCAGTGTTGGGTTTGAGTGCCTTTTTCATTTTCTTCTACAACCTGTTCATGGGTGGTCAAATGACCAGCGTAGAGGAAATGGAGCGCGTTTTGGAAGTATTGGCAGGTTTCTCTTTGGGCGCTGAGTCAATCGCTTTGTTTGCACGCGTAGGCGGCGGTATTTACACCAAAGCTGCAGACGTAGGTGCCGACCTCGTAGGTAAAGTTGAAGCAGGTATCCCTGAAGATGATCCCCGCAACCCTGCCACCATCGCCGACAACGTGGGCGACAATGTGGGTGACGTAGCCGGGATGGGTGCCGACCTTTTTGGGTCTTATGTTGCCACCGTTTTGGCAGCGATGGTACTTGGAAACTACCTCATTAAAGACAATCCTGCGGTAGCAAGCGATGCATTCGGAGGCATTGGCCCCATTTTATTGCCGATGCTGATTGCTGGTTTGGGCATTGTGCTCTCCATGATCGGTAGCTTGTTGGTACGGGTTGGAGAAGGCAATGCAACTTCTCAAACGGTGCAAAATGCGCTCAACCGTGGCAACTGGGGTTCCATCATCCTGACTGGTGTGGTGGCTTATCCGGTGATTACCTGGATGCTTCCTGCTGAAATCAACATTAACTTTTTTGGTGAAGGAATCAGAACGATCTCCTCCATCAATGTATTTTATGCCGTGTTGGTTGGTCTGGTTGTAGGTGGATTGATCTCGATCATCACCGAATACTATACTGCCATGGGCAAAAAGCCAGTGAACGACATCATTCAGCGTTCTTCTACTGGTCCCGCTACCAACATCATCGAAGGTTTGGCACAGGGTATGCTTTCTACTGCATTGCCAGTGATTTTGTTTGCCATTGCAATCTTCGTTACCTATTCTTTGGCTGGCTTCTACGGTGTAGCCCTTGCTGCTTCCGGTATGATGGCCACTACAGCAATGCAATTGGCCATCGACGCATTTGGCCCGATTGCCGACAACGCTGGTGGTATCGCTGAAATGAGCGAACTGCCCAAAGAAGTACGCGAACGTACCGATATCCTGGATGCGGTAGGCAACACAACTGCTGCGATTGGCAAAGGTTTTGCCATTGCTTCAGCGGCTTTGACCGCGTTGGGTTTGTTTGCGGCATACGTCAACTTCACAAAAATTGATGGCATCAACATCTTCAAGGCAGATGTACTTTCTGCGTTGTTTGTAGGTGGTATGATTCCAGTGGTTTTCTCTGCGTTTGCGATGCGTGCCGTAGGCCGCGCTGCGATGGCGATGGTACAGGAAGTACGCCGCCAGTTCCGCGAAATCCCTGGCATCATGGAAGGAACGGGCAAGCCTGATTACGGACGTTGCGTAGACATCTCGACCAAAGCGGCCATCCGTGAAATGACCATTCCTGGTTTGATCACCATCGTTACCCCTATCGTAATTGGTTTCTTGTTGGGACCAGAAGCACTGGGTGGTTACATGGCTGGTGTTACCGTTTCAGGTGTAATGTGGGCCATTTTCCAATCCAATGCCGGTGGTGCATGGGACAATGCCAAGAAATCTTTCGAAAAAGGTGTTGAAATCGACGGTCAGATGTACTACAAAGGATCTGAGCCACACAAAGCCGCTGTAATCGGCGACACAGTGGGCGACCCTTTCAAAGATACGTCTGGTCCTTCTATGAACATCCTGATCAAACTGACTTGTCTGGTTGGTTTGTCAATTGCTCCAATCCTTGGTGCGCGTTTTGCCAAAACGGAAGGAATTGGTCAAAAAGACGAGAAAAAAGAAATGCTCCAGGAATCTAAACTGGAGAAAGATACCCCAGCGAAAGTGTTCTAGTCATTGAGGTTTACCTTTCGCGCAAGCACAGTTTTTAGTGCAAAAAACTCCTGTCCATGATTTGGGCAGGAGTTTTTTTGTGAAAAGTGTTGTTCAATTGACCAAACCCATGCTGCAACTTTTATCCAAATCGGGTAGTTTTACATTTCGATTGAGAATTAACTCAGCAGGTTAAAGAAGTACTATGAAAATTTTGGTTTTAAGTTTGTTTCTGATTGTAGCATCTTTTGCGGTTTTTGCTCAAACCCTTGACTTCAACCCCAATACCATCAACGAGATTGCTGAAGCAGAAGCCAAGTCTTATACTGCGGGGTTGCTCAGCCCGGAGGTTGCGCCAAGTGGGAATTACAATGTAACGTACCACCGCATGGCACTGACCATCGACCCAGCCATTCGCTACATCAAAGGCAACATCACCACATACTTCAAGACCTTGGAGGCCAATTTTGCGGCCATTTATTTCGACCTCAATCAACCCCTGCGCGTAGATTCGGTGCTGTACCACGGCAAAAAAACCACCTTTACCCACACCGATATGGTGTTGAAGATCAACCTTCCCAAAGCTTTGGGTAAGGCAGTACTGGATTCGTTGACCATCTTTTGGCAAGGCGCCCCTGCTGATAATGGCTTTGGCTCTTTTGAGCAAACCACCCACAATGGCGTTCCGGTCATCTGGACACTATCTGAACCTTATGGCGCCCGCGATTGGTGGCCTTGCAAACAAACCCTAACCGACAAAATCGATTCTCTTGATACTTATGTCACCTGCTCCAAAGCCTATGTTGCCGCTGGCAACGGGCTTTTGGTGGAAGAAAAAACCATCGGCGACAACAAAATTTTTCATTGGAAACACCGCTACCCTATCGCCAATTACCTCGTTGCATTTGCGGTAACCAACTACGATCGGTATACCGATTTTGCCGATTTACAAAAGCGCCGCATGCCCATTGAAAACTACGTCTACCCCGAAAGCAAAGCCAATGCCCAAATCGGCACCAAAAACCTGATCCCGGTTATAGAGTTGTATGATTCCCTTTTTGTAGACTACCCTTTTTACAAAGAAAAATACGGTCACGCCCAATTCGGTTGGGGCGGCGGAATGGAACACCAAACCATGACTTTTGTAGTCAGTTATGGTTATGAATTATTGGCGCACGAATTGGCGCATCAATGGTTTGGCGACCATACAACTTGTGGCTCTTGGTCTGATATTTGGCTCAACGAAGGTTTTGCCACTTATCTCTCTGGCCTGGCTTATGAATTTTTGCAACCCAGCAATTGGTACGGCTTTAAAAGTGGCCGCATCAACAGCGTGCTGAGTAGCCCGGGGGGCAGTGTTTTCGTGACCGATACCAGCAGTGTAAACAGCATTTTTAGCAGTCGCCTGTCTTACAACAAAGGAGCCATGGTGCTGCACATGCTCCGCTGGAAATTGGGCGATCAAGCCTTTTTTCAAGGCGTACGCAATTACCTGAAAGCGCCCGAACATGAATATGGTTTTGCCAAAACGCCCCAGTTCAAAGCACATTTGGAAGCGGCAGGCAAGCAGGATCTGACCGAGTTTTTTAAGGATTGGTATTATGGTCAGGGCTACCCGACTTACCAGATCAGCGCACGGCAAGATGCTGACCAAAAAGTGGTCATCAAAATCAATCAGACTACTTCCAATGCATCGGTGAATTTCTTTGAAATGCCCGTTCCCATTCAATTAACCAGCGCAGATGGCAAAACGTACCTGGCACGATTGGAGCACACGTTTTCAGGTCAAGAATTCACGGTTTACCCCGGTTTCAAAATCAATAAGGTGCAATTTGATCCACAATTGTGGCTGATCGCCAAAACCAACGGCTTAACGGTAAGTACCCAAGAGGTTGTAAAGGGTGGATTCACGCTGTATCCCAACCCTACCACCGATCAGGCCAGATTGGTGGTAGAAACGCGAGCCGGAAGCATCCGGCGCATTCAGTTGAGTAATGCCAGTGGAGCGCTCATTCAAAATGCTGACATTCAAATCCTCAACAATCGCGAAGCGACCTTGGACTTGAGTAGACTTCCGGCGGGGATGTATTTTGCTCGGGTGGAAACAGATAAAGGGGTTTGGATGCAGAATGTGGTGAAGATGTGAGGATGAAGGGAGTTGCAATAAGATTTTGTCTCGTAGAGAATGCCAAAATTCTTTTTGACCATGTCATGATTATGGTTTGGCTAACTTCTCTGCTTTATACATACTTTCGAGCAATCCACTTACTACCAAGTTAATCTGATCTCCATTTTTTGCTAACCACTGCTTCATGTCAGCACTTTTTATCTGCAATTTCACAACCAACTCCGCTGATTCCGTCAATTGACTGCCTGTTTCCAATGTTTGTTTCAATTTCTTGAAAGGAACAGGTCGCCCCCAAATCACGTCGTCAAAATCCGGGTCATACTGAATTTGGTCATCGTCATAAACAATATTGCCGTCAGGAACAACACAACCGTTTCTAGCAAGCAGCAACGCATCAATCATTCGGACCTTTGATGTAGCCAGGTCAGAAATAATAATGTGTTCCAAGTTGCCGCCAGATTTTAGCAGATCAATGGCAGAATCAACATTAATTTCCTGATTCATCGTCCAGATTTTGAAATTTGTTTGCAATGTAATCTCGCACCTCTTCTTTTCGCGCTTGTCTTGCAGAAATTATCCTGTAAATTTGTTTCCTCATGGTAAACACAACCGCAATGATAAATCTGCCAAGCGTCTTTCCAACCAACAAAATTCTGTTTTCACCGTCTTTATCGTGTCCAGGATAAGCGACAGCGTTATCGTCATCAAAAACGTCTTTGGCCTCTTCAAAAGGGATGCCATGTTTTTGCTGATTCGACCTATTTTTATTCTCGTCCCACTCGAAATTAGACATGATTCTGAATCAAATTTAAGCATTTTTGATGAAAAGTAATGATTTTTTGATATCAGCTAGGCTGTATTGTCTTGTTGGTAACGGGGGGGATGGACGCTGTGCTACCTTTTGTTGGCTTAGAGCAGCAAGCTGTTCCATGCATTGTTCTCGTTTTTTTATTCATTCATCTTCACTATTCTTTTCAAATTTACAAGAAAAAATATCAAACGCAAAATTCTAGTCCAATTTTGTTTTATTTCGAGTTGGAGTTCGTATATTTGTCGTCCTAAAAAAGTCATAAGTCTGACGCAAAAAATTACTTCCCGATTTTTTGGGAGGCTTTTGAATAGGAAGCTCACTTGAAATGAACCGTTCGACTTCCTATTCAAAAGCCAAAATCGGAAAGTTAATTTTTCTGCGTTGCTAAGCCAGAAATCGATGAGTAGCAACAAACACCTCGAATTGATCGCCCAATCTACGGGTATTGCCCTGGGTAAAATCAAAAACACCATTCAGCTTTTGGATGAGGGATCCACAATTCCGTTTATCTCCCGCTACCGCAAAGAAGCTACTGGTGAATTGGACGAGGTGCAAATTGCTGAAATTCAACGGGAACACAAGAAATACGATGAACTGGAGAAACGCAAAGAAAGCGTGCTCAGTTCCATTGCCGAGCAGGGCAAACTCACCGACGAACTGCGTCAGCGCATCCAAAGTTGCTACAACCCCACCGAACTGGAAGACATCTACTTGCCCTACAAGCGCAAGAAAAAGACCCGCGCTTCAGTAGCCCGTGAAAAAGGACTGGAGCCTCTGGCTTTGCGCCTGTTTGAACAACGCCACACCGACGATCCCGAAATTCTGGCTGGTAATTACCTCAGCGATGAAGTACCCAGCTCCGAAGAAGCGCTGGCGGGTGCCCGCGACATCATTGCCGAAATGGTCAGTGAAAGTGAAGAAGGCCGCAACTTGCTGCGCCGCGTTTTTTCCAAAACCGCCATTGTGCAATCCAAAGTAGCCCGTGGCAAAGAAAAGGAAGGCGACAAATACAAAGACTATTTTGACTTTTCAGAGTCTCTGAACAAGTGCCCTTCCCACCGCTTGTTGGCCATGCGCCGTGGGGAAGAAGAAGGCTTTCTTCGCGTATTGATCGTGCCTGAAGACGAAGAGGATGCCGTATTTCAACTGGACAAACGTTTTCTGAAAGGGAATGGCGCCAGCGCCGAGCAAGTCAAAGCCGCCATTCACGACAGTTACGAGCGCCTTTTGGTACCATCTATCGAAACCGAGTTTCGCAATATTTCCAAAGAAAAGGCCGATAAAGAAGCCATCGATGTGTTTACCCAAAACCTGCGCCAACTGCTTTTGGCTGCGCCACTGGGACAAAAACACGTGATGGGACTTGACCCCGGTTTTCGCACCGGCTGCAAATTGGTGATCCTGGACGACAATGGCAATTTGCAGGAAAACCTGGCCATTTACCCCCACCCGCCCCAATCAGACGAAGCGGGTGCCCGCAAAACCATTGGTCATTTGGTAGACAAATACGGCATCGATGCCATCGCCGTAGGCAATGGTACCGCTGGCCGCGAAACCATGGATCTTTGCCGAAGTATCCCTTTCAACCATTCCGTAGAGGTATTTATGGTCAACGAAGCGGGGGCTTCTATTTATTCGGCCTCGGATGTGGCGCGAGAAGAATTCCCGGATCATGATGTCACTGTACGGGGAGCCGTTTCGATTGGTCGCCGCTTGATGGATCCATTGGCTGAATTGGTGAAAATCGACCCCAAGTCCATCGGGGTTGGACAATACCAACACGATGTTAACCAAAACCAACTCAAAGAGAGCCTGGATCTGGTGGTAGAAAGTTGTGTGAACAGTGTTGGAGTCAACCTCAATACGGCCAGCAAACACCTGCTGACCTACGTTTCTGGACTTGGCCCGGCCATTGCCAAAAACATTGTAGAGTACCGTGCCGAAAATGGCGCGTTCAATACCCGCAGCCAGTTGAAAAAAGTGGCGCGCTTGGGCGATAAAGCATTCGAACAATGTGCAGGATTTTTGCGCATTCGGGGTGCAAAAAATCCATTGGACAATACCGCAGTACACCCGGAAAGCTACCACATCGTGGAGCAAATGGCCAAAGACCTGGCTTGTACCGTACAAGACCTGATCAGCAATGCGCAATTGCGCAAACGGGTAGAACTTAAACGCTACGTTTCTGATAAGGTAGGCTTACCTACCCTGCAAGACATCCTGAAGGAATTGGAAAAACCGGGTCTCGACCCTCGGGGTACCGCAAAGTCTTTTGATTTTGGCAACGTACGCAGCATCGAAGACCTGCGGGAAGGCATGGTTTTGCCAGGTATTGTAGAAAACATCACCAATTTTGGCGCGTTTATCGACATTGGCATTAAAGAAAAAGGCCTGGTGCACGTGTCCCAAATGGCCAATCGTTTTGTGAAAAATCCGATGGATGTGGTAACGTTGCGACAGGAAGTAAATGTTCGAATTGTGGAAGTCGACATTGCCCGGAAGCGCGTCCAATTGTCCATGAAAGACCTGTAGGTGACGGCCCTATGTGGCCGTCCAATTTTCCATTTCAGGCCCTTGCGGCCGTCCAACGACCATTTTTTTCATGTATGGCCGCCTAAATCTAAGCCCTACCTCTCAATCTTCCCCAATTGCTTGTGCACCATAATGCTCAAGCCACTGGAATAAATTTTCACATTGCCATTTCCAACCCCTTGGAAAGGTTTTTGACCAAACCAGCTGAGTTGCAGACTGAGGCCAGGGCGAATGGTATGTTCAACCCCAACTCCAAATTGAGACAAGGCAAGCCAATAGTTCTTGTCTTGGGTACTTTCCCAATCATTGACTTGACCGTGCGTATAGGACTTGTATTTAAAATCATACTGTTCCTTCAAGATCGTCCAGGAAGAAGAACCCAGTGAGACGAAGGAATTCCATTTGGGCGTTGCGATCAAATTGTAGCGAACATCGAAGCTCCATTGAAGCATGTCACAAGTGCCATCGGTATAGATAGGATATGCTTTAGCCTGCCAAAATCCTTTAGGTGCAACGTATTCCCGCTGATCGGCGATGTAGTTTTTGATCAGGTACTGCCCTGATGCCTGAAAAACCAATCTTCGGCCCAATCGAAAATCCACTGCGATGCCCCCATTGTAGCCATAAGCAGTGCTGCCATTGGCATTTACTGCGGCCAGATCTGAACCCGCCATCAGGCCTACCCCCCAACTGTTGGCTTTTACAGGCTTAATTGGGGATGGATCAGAAAAAGGGTATTCAACAATTGGCAATACCTTTTCAGCAACAAAAGAATTGGATCGAAGTGGTGTTTCTGGCCAAACTTGTGCCAAAGGATTGAATACTGGAAATTCTTCATAAATAGGAGAATCTGTTCCAGCTGAATTCATTTTAATCAATTCATTTTCAGGAGAATTCAAAAAAACAGCAAGGTTCTCGGAAGGAATAACAGTATCCTTTTTATTGAACGCATCAATAATGGATACAGTGATTGAGCTTTGCTTAGGTAGTTGTTTAGAATCCTGCTGTCGGAAACTATTCACTGATAAAGGGGTTTTAACAATATGATCTGTAGCAATAGAATGCTGCTTTTTGCTATTTTTTTTATTGTTTTCGGTAGATTTGGAGCTAACCAAGTCAATTTTTGAAGATGTTACCTTCTCTTCCACCATTTTTTCCTTGTTTGCCTGTTTCCCTTTTGGATTTTCAAAAGTAAGCGTATTGGACGGCACCTCTATTGGTGATTTCTTGGCAATCGGGGCATGATTTTCGATTAATTGGGGTTCCTGATTTCGGGAGATAATTTGAGTACCCCAAATCAGTCCAATACCCAATACGAAAAGCAACGAAAAGAGAAACCATAGGAATACCAGCCGGCGCTTGCGCTCCGCAAATGCCAATTTTTGCTCCATACGTTCCCAAGCCAACTCATTGAAAGGAATGTCTGGATCTTCTGAAGCCCGCCTGTACAAATCATCTACAAAATCCTTCATGGCAACCAGTGTAATTTATTCCTGCATCTGCTGCAAAATCATTTGACGCAAACGTTCACGTGCTTTGGACAGATTCGATTTGGAGGTACCTACTGAGATGCCCAGTTCCTGGGATATTTCCTCGTGGCTAAATCCATCCAAAACGTATAAATTGAATACGGTACGATAAGCTGTGGACAGCGACCGTACCAACGCCATCAACTCCTGAAAACCCAGCCTGGCGAGGATTTCTTCGGTATCCGGAATATTATATTCAGTGTCCATCAGTGTGCTTATTTTTAGTTTCTGTTTTTTCTTGATGTGGTTGAGCGCGGTATTAATCAGAATCCTTCGAAACCAGGGCTTAAACGGCTTATTGGGATCGTAGCGCTGAATATTGAGAAATACTTTTAGAAAAGCATCATTGGCTACTTCAATCGCTTCATCTTCAAAATCACAATACCTCAAACATACCGACATGGCATAGCCATAGAACTGCCTATACAGCTCCTTTTGGGCTGCACGATCTTTACGTCGGCATCCTTCCAGAATGTTGGCCAATTCAGGGTTATCCATATGAGCTCAAGAATGTTTTATGACCAATACAATCAATATGTAGAAAGCGTTGCTAAACTATCCATTTTTTTTTAGAAAATTCGGGGCATTTGTGCCATAAATTATTTGTTTTCACTATTTTTCCACACTGAATCATCACATCGATCATCACACGTCCCATTAACACCACAACCATGAAAAAACTCTATTCCCTGTTTATTGCCATTGACGCCTACCATCCCGATTCAAAAGTCCCACCATTGGAGGGTTGTCGCAACGATATCAACACCATTAAAGAATACATCAAAACGACTTATTCCAGAAGTTTTGATCTTTCCCCAGAAGTAACCTTGTTCAATGCCGACGCAACTTACCAAAGCATTTGCAAATACATGGGGCCAGAGCATCTGGCCAAAGCAGGCAAAGACGATGTGGTGCTGATTTATTACAGCGGTCATGGTACCCAGGAAAAAGCTGCGCCTGAATTTGATTCCCTTGATCCTTCGGGCTTGCAAGAATCAATGGTTTGTTACGACAGCGGCTTGCCTGGAAAATATTGCCTTTCTGACAAGGAATTGCGCATTTTATTGAGCAAGATCCAAATGCAGGGAGCCCACCTTACCGTCATTTTTGATTGTTGCCATTCGGGTACCATTACCCGTGGCCTGGACGACATTACCCATGGGAAAGTACGTCAGTTTTTTTTCCCAGAAGGCACTCCTGCCCGCCCATATACCTCTTATTTGGATGGGTATTTTGCCAAAACATTCCCCAAGGGACCCACCAGCGATCAATTGCCGCTGGCCAATCATATTTTGCTGACGGCTTGTGACCGTCAGGAAAAAGCGTTTGAATTAAAAAACCAACGGGGCATGTTTTCTTTCAATTTGTTGAAAGTACTAAGCAATGACCCCAATGTAAGCTATGCGGATTTGTACACCCGTTGTCAGGCATCCATGTTTCGGGGTGTTGAAAAACAACATCCTCAATTTGAAGCCATTGGTGGATTTGATCCCTGGCAAAAGTTTTTAAACAATGGCACTGGAAGTCGCAATAATCAGCAAAATTTCCTGCTCAGTGCCAACGAAAGAAACCAGTGGACTGTCAATTGTGGCGCAATTCATGGCCTTTCTTCAGAGCTGGATAAAGTAGGCGTATTTGATATCTTGGATCAACAATCGGAACAAAAACTCGGGCAAGCCAGCACCATCAGCGTCGGTTTTCAGGATTCCTTCGTAGCGCTCAACAACAACCTAGTGCTGGACATGGACCGTTCCTATACTGTTCAATTGCTCAGCATTCCTGCCGCCGCTTACGCCATTGCTTTAAAAACCACGCCGAAAGGCAAGCTCCGCTATGATGCTTACCTCAAGAGCCTGACAGCTCAAGGGCAAACCCATCTTTCTCCCCATTTTGAATGCATTGAGGGTAAAGTTGGAGGCAAATACCGCATTGACCTGGATGCGGATGTAATGGACATCTACAACCAAGAAAACAATACCCTGATCAAACGCATCGGTGGCGACGACGACGAAAAAGTATTCGACCTGGCCTTGGAAATCCTGGAACGCATCGCCCGTTGGGAAAAGAGTCTTGCTTTGACCAACCGAAATACCCTGTTCAATCGCAACGCTTTTAGCATCACTGCTAAGCATACCGATTCCGGAAAAATACTCTCTACTGGCGTGTTGGATCCTGCCAATCCCAACACCGAAGTGATCAATGTGCAGGTCAACAAAAACCTGAATGGAAAATACATTCTGCCCATTGATCTGGAACTCAAAAACGCCACCAGTGCGACCCTGTTTTATAAAGCGCTGTATTTCTCCCGCGCCTACGAAGTCATGTCGCTCAATGGAGATTACCTTACAGTAGATGAAATACCCGCTCAAGACCAGTTTTATCAGCCCAATGCCCTCGAATTTGGATTGCCCGATGGCAAAACCGAGCGGGTCGAAATCGTCAAGTTTATCGTCAGCACCACCCGAATCAATGAAGAATTTCTCCTGGAACAGGATGAACTGGAAAAACTGGGGGAAACCGTAGAATTCTGGAAAGAACGAGGAAGGGGTGTAGATCTACTGGCAAGTGGCAGAGAGTTGATCAAAAAAAACCAGGACAAAAAAGCCCCTGCCAACGATTGGTTTTGCAAAACCCTAGTCTTCAAACTTTCTCCTGCCAGCAATGAAATTGGTAAAAACGCTGTACCCATTGGTAACGGAAAAATCGTCATCAAAGGACACGATACCTTTAAGGCCAAAGTAGCCTTGTCGGCAGCGGGCAATGCGACCCGTGATTTGAACAGTGCTGCTCCCCTACCCCAAATTTTTGGTTGGGAAAATCTGCTTGCCCTGGATACCCCTTCCCGTGACTTGACAACGGCCACCCCCGATACCCTGGAAATCATCAGTCCGGAAAATGAAGCTTCCCTGCGCGACAATCCGCTCCAGATCGAGTTGGATGTACAACTCAAGGAAGGCGAATACATTTTGCCCCTTACTTTTGATGGCGAAGATTTTATCCCCATCGGCGAAGCCCGTTCTGGCAGCAACGGCAAGGTGGAGGTTTCCATCCATTCCCTGCCTGAAGAAGCAACGAAAACCCGCAGCTTGGTGCGTGCCATCAAGATGTGCTTTTTTAAAGTTGCGCTGGGCGTTGAAAACCAAAACAAACTCTGTTGGATCGAATACACTGGTGAAAAGCCTATTTACCACGATACCGGAGTGAAGGACAAAGTAGCCAAAGCCAAAAATATCTTGCTTGTCATTCACGGGATTGTGGGCAATACCTCCGAAATGTCTGCGGCCATGCAACAGGCATTGAACAACAAGTTGGTTGACCTGGTGCTGGCTTACGATTATGAAAACCTCAATTCGACCATCGAATCCAATGCGGGCAAGCTCAAAGACGCACTAACAAGTGTGGGCATCAAACCCGACAAAAAAGGCAAATTCAACAAGAAATTCAGCATCCTGGCCCATTCCATGGGCGGGCTGATGTCGCGCTATTACATCGAGCATTTGGCCGGAAACGAGGTGGTGGCCAAACTCATTTTGGCGGGTACGCCCAACGGTGGCTCCAATCTTGCCGTAGTAGCCAAATACCGCGATACTGCGTTGTTTTTGCTGCCCTTTGCCCTCAATCTGGGATTGGCCATTCCCGGTATTGCCACCATTTTAGGTATCCTGAATGGCTCCAAAAAACTGACCGTCAGCCTGGAACAAATGGATTACAACAACTCGGGGCGTTTTCTCAAAAACCTGGAGCAATCCAAAGACCCCAAAATCCCTTATTACGTTTTAGCAGGGCATTTGGATGAGTTTTTGGCCGTTCATGAAGAAGCAAAACGCCTGGTCAATAAAATATTCAAAGGCGTTGCCAATACATTTTATGCAGAAGCCAACGACATTGCGGTATCGGTAAAAAGCATCAAAAACGTACCGACCAAGCGCAAACCTGCGCCAGTCTTCTACGACATCAAAGGCCACCATTTAAATTATTTTTTATTGAAAGAAAGTGTGGATAAAATATTGGAAATCCTGAAAAAGTAATGTAAATTGAAGAATATAATTCTAAGGCAAATCATAATTCATATATGGTAACTAAAGTTATTTTAGTCATCGTATTAATAGGCATAAATTTACTCCAATAAAATCTATATTATCATGGCAAACAATTATACCGGTAAGGAAATAAACCTTATCGATCTCACAACCGCCAAAGAATTGGTGGACGCTTACCAAAAAATCAAGGTGAAAGTTGGAGATTTGGATCCAATTAATTACGCTTTCTTTAGCGTAACTGCACTGGAAGAATTGGTGACATTTTTAAAAAGCAATCCTGAGGCAAAAGGAGTCAAATTCAATTTGGCAGTTGTTACTACAGCCAGTCAGTCATCAACCAAAGCCCTCAGTTTGGTGACTTGGGCAGTAGATGAAAATGGGAATCCAATTGCCTCCGCAGAAAGGGCACTAGGCGATGGAAGCGCAACCCAATCTTCTGGATGGCCTTGTCCTGACGTTTGTATTCCTCCACTTTAAGCTAAAACAAGGGTTGTTCTATAGATCAATTTTGTCTGAAAACAACCCCTGTTTTTATCTTATACTCACACCATTGAATACTTACCAATTGAAGCGGCCCGCAATATTAATATTCCTGTTTTTATGGTTCCGATTTTTGCTCCCGGCTCAGCAATCGGTTTTGTATTATCATGAGCTCACTAGTCAAAATAAGCTATCCCAAACAGTCAATGAGTTCGTTTTCCAGGATTCTCGTGGTTTTGTCTGGATCAGTTCTGTAGATGGCCTTAATCGTTTCGATGGTCAAAATGTAGAAGTTTTCAAACCCGATAAATCACTCAATTCAATTTACGGACAAAACATTCAAAGTAATTTCTTTGAAGATAAATTTGGCAATATTTGGTTTAGTACTTATGAAGCCATCAATTGCTTCCGACCGAATTTAAATGATTTTTCCCACTTCCAAATCGAAAGGAATGGAAAAAAAGTAAACACAGATTACCATGTGTTTCATCTTGAAAAAAACAGCTCAACATTATGGGTAAAAATAGGGAAAGCAATTTTCACATTTGACACTCAAAAGCATAATTACTCCGATACTATTGTTCGGCAATCAGATGGGTTTCGTTATCTAATCGGCAATAAAAGCAAAACAGCTCAACTGGAAACAATATGGGACTGGTCATACAGTGGACAAAAATTAAGACAGACGTATCCAATAGTTAAAGATACTCCTCCCATTGCGTTTGATTTCAAGCCTTCACGCCTTCAAAAGTCTATTATTCTGAATTCAGATTCTATTTGGGTACTGAGCACAACTGGGCTTTATTGTGTAAATAGAAATATGGATGGAACCGTTTCAAAACGAGCTGTTTTTCCGCTTGGCATTCCTGCTAGCGAAGTTCCGGTAAATATGATCGCCTTAAGTCCTGCTCAATTGTTGTTTTGGATGCCTGATGGGAGATTGGTTGATTATCACATTAAAAAAAACCGTTTACTGCGAACCTGGTACTTACACACCTACAATCCTCCAATTAACTCTGAGCTGGTGGGACGCAACATGTACTTAGACCCTTATAATAACCTTTGGCTTTCTATTCCGGGCTTGGGGTTGCGTTATGCCAATTTGAATCGCAATCAATTTGAATACCTCCCTTTGACGGTATCACCAACTGGTCAAGTAAAATCAAAAATCACCACCATTGGTAAATTAAGTACGGGGAGGATTGTATTTACCGACATCCGACAAGGCCTTGTCGTTTATGATCCAGTGAATGGCTTATCCAAACCAAATCATTCCGCATTACTCAAAGGTATTGAGGTATACAGTTCTATGCTGGATAAACAGGACAATGTTTATTTATTCACTGCCACTAATATGTATACGTACAATGGCAATACCAATGACTTGATAGATCGTGGAAAAAATACCAATCAAATTGTCTTTACTTCTACGCTTCGAAACCAACAGACCTTAGCTGGATCTTTTAAAATGGCGCGATTGGTGGATTTATCTTCATCCGTACAAAAACCAAAGGCCATCAAGGGGTTGGATCATCTGTTCCCCTTTTTTAACAGCATGTACCTGGATCAAAAAGGTACTTACTTCTTGCCATTCAATGATGAATATATTCTAGCCTGCCGAATGGTGGAAGACAGTTTTATCATTAAGAAAAAAATTGAAATAAGGGGTGCCATCAATGGATACGTGGAAGATCTCAATAAAAACATAATCTGGGTGGCTAGTTCGTATGGGCTTTACGTGATCAATACGGCTAATCTGACCTGGGAGGCAGTTTATGCAAATGATCAGAGTACGCAGCAATCCATTCAAAGTATTTTAGAAGATCAATTTGGCCGCTTGTGGTTAGGCACCAACAATGGTCTGGTACGCTATGATCCCAAAACCAAAAAAAGTCGCATTTTTGGTGTGGTGGATGGTCTACCAGATGTTGCCTTTACACAAAAGGCTTGTATGGCTACCAACGACGGTAAAATGCTGTTTGCAACCAGCAATGGTTTGGTTAGTTTTGATCCACTTCATGAATCATTGATAAAGGATGCACCAAAAATTGTCTTATTGGAATTCAATGCCATCAAGCAGCATAAAGACAGTTTGCAAAAAGCAATTATTAAACGAAAAATCTACCTTCCTTTCCGCTCCAATACCATTTCCTTTCGCTTTCAAGGCATTGAATATGCCGATCCAGAACACGTTGAATTGTACTACCGCCTAGAACCCGCTGAAAAAGGTTGGATCAAAATCGACAATGCCCAAGGCAAGGTGCGTTACCCTAATCTACCTGCGGGGCACTATACCCTTAAATTACACGCCAAAAGCGCAGTCGGAATTTGGGCCAAAGAACCACTGGTTTACCGCATCTACATTGCGCCCCCGTTTCAACAAACCATCTTTTTCTGGGTTCTGATGACAGCCATTGTGGTATGGGGAGGACTTCAGGCATTCAAGTATTACTCCAACTTCAGGATCAAGGCTCAAATGGCCAAACAAGAGCTGATCGAAGCTGAACGCAACCGGATGATGGAGGATTTGCACGATGGCCTTGGATCAGACCTAACCGCCATCAAAGCCATTAGCGAAAAATCCATGCTGACTGCTCAGGATCAACCGCTTCAAGAGCAATTTAGAAAAATATTAACCCGCTCTCAAGATGCAATCCGTACCATGAGTGAAATCACCCGTGCAACTGAAGAGCAGTACCTCGCCTTGAGTGCATTTTTGGACTGGGTGCGCGAAAAAGTAGAAGCATTCATACAAGACGTTGGGATGGAAATAGTTGTTGAACTTCCAACGTTTGGAACAGACTTAGGCATAGGCGCGGAAGCACGACAAAATGTGTGGTTGGTCATCAAGGAAACACTCAACAATATGGCCAAACATTCAAAGGCTGATCGTGCAGCTTTGCGGGTCTCCCTCAAGCCAAATTTTGTGGTGTTTGAAATCCAAGACAATGGGATCGGGCTCAATATTGAGACCCTTCGCAAAGGAAGGGGCCTGCGCAACATGCCCAAGCGCATGAAAAACATCAAGGGAACATTTCAGTTGTTGCCCCAAGCCAGTGGTACCCTGGTCCAATTGAGTGTACCTACAATTTTAATTTTGCCACCCAAAATTAATTGGCAAACCCGCATCAACAACATTATTTTATCAATCAAGAAACGCCAACCATGAACACATCCGTTAAAATGACCAAAGTCATCGTAGTTGACGACGAAGAAGAAACACTGGAATTGCTGGAGACCGTTCTTAACAACGACCAAAGCATCGAATTACTAGCCAGTTACACCAATGCAGAAGACGCGGTTGAAGGCATTCTGGAACTCAACCCAGATTTGGTCGTAATGGACATCAGCCTCCCGGGAATCAGTGGTATTGCAGGCATGATCCAAGTTAAACTCAAATTGCCAAACACCCATTTTTTAATGTACACCGCTTTTGAAGACCGAAGACTTGCGGATTCCATAATTGCTGGTGCAGATGGCTATTTGCTGAAACACGATCCAACCGAAAAGCTTATTCCTGCGATCAAAAACATCATCGAGGAAAGCCTCGAAATGAAGCAGGAAATCACCAAAAATGCAGTGGACTATTTTTCGCAAAAAAGCAAATCGACCGAAGACCCCTACAATGAAGAGGAAATCAAACTGATGAAAAAAATTTCCGAAGGATGGGGAAACAAAGAGATCGCTTTTCAAGAAAACACCACCGAAGGTGCCATCAAGCAACGCTTGTTCAAATTGTTTAAAAAAGCCCAAGTCAGAAATCGGGCGGAGATGGTGAAAATATATTTAGAGAACATTGAATGAGTAATTTTTTAATCAATAATTTATTCTACAATCATTTCATTATTAATTAATTAATTATAAAACAACCAACCCTAGCAAAATACTTTTTCATAAGTCAACTAACTAAAGTTAGCGCGCTATTTTATTTCCTTTGTATACATTTGTTCTATGCCATACATCTGGCTAGCTCAAGTGTTGACCTACCAATTTTTTTGGTTCCCTCGTCCAATACTGAGTGTTGGCTCTAAGTAGAGTTACCCCAGTGTTTTTCCCCCTGGGTAATACAAGGCCTGAAATATTGCACTGTAATACAACACGTTTTATTAAATTTTAGTAAAGCACTCCATTGAAGCGTCACTTCATTTTTTGAAGTGACGCTTTTTTCGTTGGGTAGACAAAATCAATCAACCTTTAATGGCCAATTGCTTCAAATCAGGGTGCTTGGAATTGGTTTTTGATGCCTTGGTCAAGTGTTCCATTGCTTTGGTAGGATTGCCCATGTCTTTGTAAATAAGTGCCAACTTGCGGTTAACATCAATGTTGTCAGGGCGAATTTCGTATTCTTTCAAAGCATATTTCAGCGCCTTATTCAGATCACCAACCAGTTTGGCGTAGATTTCGGCGTATTCGAGGTTCATATTGTGGCCATGCTCTTCATCGTCGGCCAGCATAGGCCAAATTTCTTGTACCGTATTTTTACAAGCCTCTTCCTTGCCTTCCAGTTTGTACAACTTGGCAAGGTTTTCATAAAAACTCACTTCAGGGATGATGCTCGCAGCTTCTTTCAATAAGCCTTCAGCCTCAGTGTACTTTTTGCGGGCGATGGCGATATCCGCCAATGCAGCAATAGCAAAGGGGTATTTAGGACGCTCTTGCAAAATGGTACGGTATTGGCCTTCGGCCTCGTCCAATTGGCCATATTGTTTGTACAAATTGCCGAGGGTCAAGCGAGCCCAGCAAGTTTGTTCTTGCCCAGGAAAACCTGCATCTACGGCAAGGTGCATGGCTTCAATGGCGCCAATTACATCCCCGTGAATTTCACGCAGGTATGACACCCGAGCATAAGAGCGCAAATCCGGACGAATCGATACCATTTTATCCGCCATTTTTACTGCCTCATCATAATGGCCTAATTCTACGTTGGCATCCACCAACACCCCATAATTCTGAGCATTGTAGGGGTTGAGTTTCATCGCTTCAGTACCCGTATTCAACGCATTCTTAAAGTCGTGTAGTGAAAGTTGTACTCCTGCTTTGGCCGCAAGGGTACGAAATTTCAGGTCTTTTGCCTGGCTAGCTTCTTCAAGGATAAAGTCGCACATCTTCAGTGCAGCAGGGTAATAATGGCCGTGTTCGCCAGTTATGCGGGCCTCATTGACGAAGACGTAAACCAGCTTTAAGGCAGATTCCAAATCTTTTGGATTGGCCAGTAATGCCTGCCGAGAAAGCCCATAAACACTTTGAACGTCTGACCATTCTTTGCCATTTTGAATGGCTTCATTGCGATCCAGCAACAAAGGGATGTCCTTGATGGTCAAATTTCCTTGATCAGCTTGCTTCTTGGCACAAGCAAATGGAAGGATCAGGAGAAGCAGGAGATAATAGATGCGGTACATGGTTGTTTGGTTGAAAAGTTGAAGCGTTGAAGCGTTGAAAAGACGAGCAGTGTTATTATCCTTGCCGTGCGCTTTTCAATGCTTCAACCCTCCAGCTATTGATATTTAATTGACTTTAATCAATTTTACATTTTGCAATACATTCCCGTTTTTATCAATTACGCGGGCAAAGTAAGTGCCATTGGCCAGGCCAAGCGGAAGCTTGCCTTGAACCGTATTTTCACCATCGTAAAGCGTACTAGAAGCAATGGATGCAATCTTACGGCCATTCAAATCGTACAAGTCGATTTGAATTTGGTTTGCACCTTGAGACTTGACATTGAACGTTACCTCCTCTTTAACCGGGTTTGGGAAAACCGCAGCAATCACTTGAGGCGTTTTGATCAACACGCTTTCGGTAGTGGATGCCTCAGCCAAAGTAGCATTTGAAACGACTTCGGTTCCTCCGCATTTGCCGTCGCCAGCCCAAGGCAGCGCAACGTAAGGGAAAGAGGTTTTGAAGGAGATGTCGTTTTTCTCTACTCCTGTGGAATAAGACAACACATCGATCAGGTCTTGGCTAACCGGGTTTTTGCCGTCAAAATCATCGTACCACAAACCAATCGCGGCCAATACGACGCCAGACACTGCTTGCAATTCGATGCGGGTAACGTCATCCTCCAGGCGGCGACCATTGGGGAAGCCGTCCATGTTTGGGATAAACTGCAAACTACGGGTACCTTTGTAACTTGGATGGGTCAAACCCAACACCGCTGCCTGAATCAATCCCATTGAACTGAAACGAGGATCTGAACGACGGGTTGGCGGTACTGCCATGTTCAAGCGCAACATGTCGCCACCATTGGGCAAAAAGTTGTTGATGAAAGGCTTACCTGGCGCCAGGGGATTTCCGCCTTTGCCCGTTGCCAATTGGTATGGGGGGAGGTTCGGAGCACCCGTGTGGAAGATCGGCCAAAGATCGACGGAGCGGGCTTTTCCTGGGCCAGGCAGCAACAATGTACCAAACACCTTATCATCCAACGCTGTTCCATTCAACGCAGGATTACCTTTCAAGCCATAAAGGCCGTCTTTGCCGTAGCCAAAGTCAAAAGCACCGAGTGACTTGCGTTGGATGCGCAATTGCTTCAAAGCAGGTACAGCTGTACCAAACAAAGCATCGTCCATGTACAATGCCAACTCTGGGTTGTAAAATGAATTGTCCAAAACAGTATCCGCAAGTTCCTGGTAAGGAGTAAGTGCATTCCAATAATCTTTGTAACCAATTGGAATCACCGCTTCGTTGGTCAGTGGCATACCCAGGCGGGATACTTGCACCCAATCGCCAGAATGGGTTTCTTTGCCTTTGGACAGGGTACGCAATTTGGGACGGCTGGCCGAAGCCCAAACGCCAATTACATAATCAGGATCCAGGATGTTTTTGGGCAAAAAGAAAGCCCCTTTTTTGAGCAGCGTACTAATTGGTATTTGAATGGCAATGGTGCTTACGTTGAAGCATTTTACGCCATCACGGGCCTTAGCACCTTGACGTGGCGCATCGCCGAGGTCAAAAATTCCACCCAAATCCACGAAGAAAGGATCGTCGGCTGGGCCGCAGAATATCTTCTCACCTGTAGAAGTCTTGGTAATGGCATTATCAACCAGGTCGGAATAACGGGCATTCAAGCCTACCGCACTGCTGATGGAACGAGATCCAACGTTGTTGGGTGGTACAATGCCGTTTTTCACCAGTATCTGGAAGCTTTTGCCACCATCGATGCTGCGCTCCAAAGTGTAAGTCGCTTTCAAGTTTTGCTTGCCCAGGCGGATGTTGAAGAACGTAGTCGGATCTTCATTTACCAACTTGAAGGTGAAGCGGTAAGTGATTTCGTCGCCAGGAATGGCCGCATTGTTGTCAATGTGGATTTCATAGCGTACGTTTTCACCAAAGTTGTAGTAGTTGGGGCCACCCTGAGGCAATTGCAGTGGCACATAGTTTGCAATGATTGTGATCATGTTGGGATCATCCGGGCTGCGGAAGGCGTACAAATCGGTGTTGTCCGCCAAAGGATCGTCCGCAATCAGCGGGGCTTCCCGGTGGCTGGAGGCAAACAGCGAGACGCTGATGGCCAGCAGGGATAGACAGAATATGGATTTAAAAAAGTTTTTCATGGTTGTTTTTTATCGCACGAAATGGATTCGTGGGGTGATGATTTCACGAATAAATTCGTGAGGTGATGATGTTGGCCTCTCCCACGAATGAATTCGTGGGGTGGTGATCCATGTGCCTCCCACGTCTAAAGTCGTGGGTTGGGGCGGTGTTAATTGGTTTCGGTTCCTGCCCAAGGGGTTGCTACGTAGGGAAAGGAAGTTTGGAATGCCTTGTCGTTCTGATCTACGCCAGTGCTGTAAGTCAGTACATTCAACAATTGCTGCGTGACTGGGCTGCCTCCGGTTTTGAAATCGTCGTACCACAAGCCTATCGCGGCAAGCACTACGCCAGAAACAGCTTGCAATTCAATGCGGGTTACGTCATCTTCCAGGCGGCGACCATTGGGGAAGCCATCCATATTGGGGATGAATTGCAATGCTGCAGATTTGTTGTAAGCAGGATCGGTGAGTCCCAATACAGCAGCTTGTACCAAGCCCAATGCATTGAAATCAGCACTGGTACGGCTGGTAATGGGCACGGCCATGTTCAGGCGCAACATATCACCGCCGTTGGGCAGGAAGTTGTTGATGAATGGTTTGCCAGCGGCCAATGGGTTGCCATTTTTGCCCGTAGCCAATTGGTAAGGGGCAAGGTTGGGCGCTCCCGTATGAAAGATAGGCCAAAGGTCAACTGAGCGTGCTTTACCAGGGCCAGGCAACAACAGCG
Organism: Haliscomenobacter sp.; assembly: GCF_040403615.1. Classification (NCBI taxonomy): domain Bacteria; kingdom Pseudomonadati; phylum Bacteroidota; class Saprospiria; order Saprospirales; family Haliscomenobacteraceae; genus Haliscomenobacter; species Haliscomenobacter sp. The sequence goes on from NZ_JBBAKG010000005.1 coordinate 115,894, forward strand.
TGCCAAAAATCTTGTCGTCCAGGGCAGTACCTGCCAGGGCTGGATTGCCTTTCAGGCCAAAAAGACCGTCTTTGCCGTAGCCAAAGTCAAATGCACCCAGAGACTTACGCTGAATGCGCAGCTTTTTAAATGCCGGAACGGCACCACCAAAGCGGGAATCGTCCATGTACAAGGCAAGTTCTGGATTGTAGAAGTACTCGTCCAAAACCACATCTGCCAATTCGTCGTAAGGAGTGATGGAGTTCCAGTAGTCCTTCATGCCAATCGGAATCACTACTTCGTTGGTCAGTGGCATACCCAGGCGAGAAACCTGAACCCAATCTCCTTCTTCAGTAGAGGCACTGCCATCCACTTTGAGGGTACGTAGGGTACGGCGGCTGGCGGAAGCCCACACGCCAATCACATAATCTGCATCCAAAATGTTGCGAGGCTGGGCAGGAGCACCTGCTTTGAGCAAAGCTGCAATGGGTACTTGAATGGCGATGCTGTGCACATTGTACTGGCCAATGCCATCTCGTACTTTCTGACCATTTTGACGAGGCAAATTACCCAGGTCAAACACACCACCCAAATCCACAAAGAATGGATCGTCTACTGGGCCACAAAACACCGTTTCGCCGCTGCTGCTGTTCTGGATTCCCTTTTGCATCAGGGAAGCGTAAGTCGTGTTCAATCCAGCCGCGCCGCTGATGGAACGTGGCCCAATGTTGACTGGAGGCACGTAACCATTGTTCAGTACAACCTGGAAAGTTTTTCCACCATCGATGCTGCGTTCCATCGTGTAGGTGGTTTTGAGGTTTTGTTTACCCAAACGAATGTTGAAAAAGGTGGTGGGATCCTCGTTCACGCGCTTGAAGGTAAAGCGGTACACGATCTCGTCGCCTGGTTTGGAGGCATCGTTATCGATGTGGATTTCGTAGCGGATGTTCTCACCAAACGTGTTGTAGTTTGGCCCGCCATGTGGCAGTTCCGCTGGAATGTAGTTGGCAATAATCGTGATGGTGTTTGGCTTGTCCGGGCTCCGGAAAGCATACACATCCGTATTATCCGCCAGTGGATCGTTGGCAATCAAGGGTGCCTCGCGGTGGCTGGAAGCCATGGCAAAACACGACGCCAGTACGAAGAGTAGGGATAAGATGGAATAACGTCGCATAATAGGTTATGGTTAAAAAATGATGAATACGCGGTTTTTTAGTTTCCTCTGAACATAAGATTGGCATCCAGCAGCAGGTGCGAATTGCGCTGTGACAAATGCCGAACCATAAGAAAAAAGGAAGACGTACTTTAAGATAAGCAGTCTGTTAAGGAATAAAACCGTTTCCTAATATGAGATACGAAGGGAAGGAATAAATTGGATTTATCAGAATTGATTTTTTTTAAAAAAAAAACTGCGCTGCTTTTTGGGGCGATAAAAAAATAAGTATTCATTTTTTTATCGCCCCACTATTTTGTACCTGAGTTCTTTCGGTTTATACCTTTTCCGGGTTCGGGTGTATCCAGGGTTTGCGGTAAGGGCGCTGAAGCAAAGCATTGGCCTCTTTGTCGCCGATGATCTGTCGTTTGCTTGGATTATAAACCAGTTCCCGCCCGGTTTGCATGGACAGATTGGCCAAGATGCAACTGGCAGTAGAGATATGCCCTTCCTCTATATCGGCCACTGGCCGGCTTTTTTTGTCGATGGCTTCCAGGAAATTGAGCATGTGCAAACGGGTTGCCGGAGCAGCATTCAATTCAATGCGTTCTTCGGTCAGGTCTTCGGGGTATTTTTCTTTTTCGTACACCACATCCATGTGGATTTTTTGCCCATCACCATCTGGAATAAAATCATAGCGCATGGTACTGGCAATCAGGGTTCCTTTTTCTCCATAAATGGTAAATGACCAGGGGTAATCTGGGTTGGATGATGTACCCCAACTGCGGTGCTGCCATACGCAATTCAATTCATCGTACTTGAAAACAGCAGTCTGCGTATCAGCAATATTGGATTTGCCTTCTTTTTGCACGTAAATTCCTCCAGTCGATTCGATGGATTTGGGCCAGCCCAAATGCAGCATCCAGCGGACGGTATCAAACATGTGTACGCACATGTCCCCCATGATGCCGTTGCCATATTCCATAAACGTACGCCACCAGCGAATGTGGGGCAATCCATCGTAAGGGCGCATGGGCGCAGGGCCAGTCCACATTTCGTAGTCAAAAAAATCTGGAACGGGTTCAACCGGTGGATTGCCGTTGTTGCGCATGTGGTAGTAGCAACACATTTCTACGTGTGATACTTTACCCAACAGTCCAGCATCTACAATGTTTTTTTTGGCATCGATAAGGTGAGGGGTACTTTTGCGCTGAGTACCCACTTGTACCACCCGATTGTATTTGCGGGCGGCGGCAACCATCGCTTCGCCTTCCATCACATCTACACTAATGGGCTTTTGCACATACACGTTGGCGCCAGCTTTAATTGCTTCGATGGCTTGCAGGGCATGCCAATGATCGGGTGTGCCGATCAAAACGATGTCCAGCTGATTTTCGGCCAGCATCTTGCGGTAGTCGCCATATAGCTTTGGCGTTTTACCCGATTTTTGGCGTTGACTAACCAGCTTGGCGGCTGCGTTCAACATATTTTTGTCTACATCACAAAGGGCGATTACCTCAACTGGCACGACCTGGATCAAGCGAAACAAATCACTTTTGCCGTACCAACCTGCGCCAATTAGTCCTACCCGCAAAGGAGCGAGCGGGTTGATCAAATCGATGCCGTATAAGCCTAGGCTGTTGAGCGCAAGCGTTGCGGCCGCACCTTTCAGAAAATGTCTGCGATTGATGTTGAAGGTTTCCATAGGTATAGGATTGATGTTTAAAAACCTGGATCGAGCTATGTAGTGGGGCAAAAATAAGTGATCATTTTTCCTGAGCCAAAGGATTAGATAAGACACTTGAAATGAAACGTTTACTTATCTTATCCTCTGGCAAAATGATCACTTATTTTTTTATCGCCCCTGTGGTCAATTGTACTTCCCAATGTAGGAAAAACTTCGCCCCTTTGGAAAGGTATGGAGATAAAAAACTTCTGCTTATCTTACCAGTAAGTTTGACTCAAATTACATCCCGATTTTTCTGCGTTAGTAATTAACCACTCTGCCCATGCGCGTCCAACATCTATTTGCCCTTATCGCTTTGGCTCTCTTTCTGATTCAATGCAAAACGCCTGAGGTCGCCACCTCACCAGAGCGACTGGCCTTGGCAGACACGCTCGAAAATCGACTCAAAACCAATTTGGTGGAGGTTTGGTATCCTGCCGCGATTGATCAGGAATATGGAGGATACCTTTCTACATTCGATGCCAATTTCAAGCCCGTTGGCAATCAGGACAAAATGATCGTCTCCCAAGCCCGGCATCTTTGGAACAATTCCAAAGCCGCCCAGCATTGGTCCAGTGAAAAAAAATACCGCGACTTTGCCCAGCATGGCTTTGTTTTTCTAAAAGACAAAATGTGGGACAAGACCCACGGTGGATTCTTTTGGCAGGTAGATCGCGCTGGCGTACCTCGTGATTCTTCCAAAACGGCTTATGGCAATGCTTTTGGCTTGTATGCCGTATCGGCTTACTACCTGAGCAGCAAAGACCCGGCGGCACTGGCCTTGGCCAAAAAATCCTTTGAATGGTTGGAGCGATACAGCCATGATCCGGTATACAAAGGCTATTACCAGCACCTGAGCAATAGAGGTGTGCACCAAAACAGAATACCTACCACACCTTCTACTTCTGAATTGGGCTACAAAGACCAAAACAGCTCCATCCATCTTTTGGAAGCGTTTACGGAATTGTACCAAATCTGGCCAGATCCTCTGGTCAAAGCCCGACTCGAAGAAATGCTCTTCCTGATTCGGGACAAAATCGTGAATGAAAAAGGGAACCTGATCTTGTTTTTTCAACCGGACTGGACTCCGGTGTCTTTTCGAGACTCCAGCCGGGCCAGTATCCTGCGCCACCACAACCTCGATCACGTATCTTGGGGACACGACATCGAAACAGCGTACCTGCTGATGGAAGCTTCGCACATCGCTGGCATCAAGCACGATACCGCCACCTGGCGCATCGCCAAAAAAATGACCGATCAATGCCTGACCCTGGGCTGGGATAATGCAGTAGGTGGTTTTTACGACGAAGGCTATTACTTCAAAACCGACGGGAACAAAATCACAATAACCCAAGACACCAAAAATTGGTGGACGCAGGCCGAAGCACTGAATACACTGCTCATCATGACAGATCTTTATCCGCTTGATCCGTTGAATTATGATGCGAAGTTCAAAAAGCAATGGGCCTATATCGATACCTACTTGATCGACCACAAAAACGGAGAATGGTACGACAGCGGCCTCGACAAAGACCCAGAAAGTGCAACCCGCAACAAAGGCCATATCTGGAAAGCGGGTTATCACCAGTACCGATCTCTAGAGAACTGTATTGCGCGATTGAGAGAAACAATCCATTAACACTGGAGATCGAGTGGATCAAACTTGTTTTAGCTTAATTTCCCGCTCTACAAATAGTACCGTCATCAGCACCGATAGTACAAAATAGGCACCAACAAGGTACACCACCCATGCACCCCAATGCTGGGTTGCACCAAACCAATCGCCCCCCGCCTGATAAATCAAGTACAGCCCCAGGGCAGATTTGAGGGCTTCAAAATACACCGCATATGGGTTGCGATCCATCAATTCGGTGTAGGCAAATATGGCCAAAAACAGGAATCCGCCGTAGTAAAAAATCCCAGGAGAACCGATGTTGGCCAGATTGGCAAAGAAATACACCAATAGGAAATAATTGAAAAACATCTGTATCCAACTCCAGGCAACCAGCGCTGAAGAGGCGGAGGTATCGTATTTGTCAAAATGGTACACATCCTTGATGTATTCCACCGGATATTGCTCGATCACATCAGCCGGGCGCCAACCCGTGGGCTTAAACCAAATCCTGATTTTATCCCCCCAGTTGCGGGTATACCAGGCATCCTGAAGGAGCAACCAAAGGTGTTGGAAATTGATCTTGATGGGGTTCCAGGTGCGGACAGGTATGGTTACACCGTAAACCGGCGGAGAAGCGGGCAACTCTTCCTGAAAAGTGCCAAACCATCGATCCCAGAGAATGAATACTTGTCCGTAGTTTTTGTCCAGGTATTCCGGGTTGATGGCGTGGTGCACGCGGTGATGAGAGGGCGTAACCAGAAAGTATTCCAGAAATCCCATCTTGCCAATGAGTTGGGTATGGTACCAATATTGCAAAAACAAATGCAAGGGGCCAATCACGGCCACAACTTCTAACGGGACACCCAAAAGCGCCGCAGGTAAAAGGAGAATCGCGAAGTAATTGACAAAAGAAGATATGGATTGCCGCAAAGCACAGGAGAGGTTAAACTCCTCGCTGCTGTGGTGAATGACGTGGCGGTTCCACAAAAAGTTGATCTCATGCTCCCAACGGTGCACCCAATACCCTTGAAAATCAACCACTACAAATCCTATCAGGAATGCCCAAATCGAATTACCTGGCAAATGGATCAGGGCTACACGCTGCACCAGCCATTGATAAGTGATGATGCTTACTCCAATGCCCAATACATCCTTTACCACATTGGTGATCCCGGAAGAAAAACTGGACACACTGTCCAAACCTCGGATGACGTGGGCACCTCGGTACCATTCTACCACTTTTTCAATCAAAAAAAGGAGGACAAAGATTGGCATCACAATGTTGAGTATTGCGCCGTAAGCTTCCATTTGCGATCTGCTTGCCCATAGCAAATGAGGTCAAAACCCTGCAATTGCCCTGGAAGGTTAAAAATGCACCAATTTAGATATTTTTGTAATTATCAACGCAGAAAAATCTGCGTTGAATCTGCGTAAAAATCAATAATCCATCATCGCTTCAACAAAAACTGAACCGCCAAATCATACCCCATCAAGCCACATCCCACAATAATGCCTGCGGCTTTGGGCGAAATGTAGGAATGGTGCCGAAAATGCTCGCGGGCATGCACATTGGAGATGTGGACTTCTACCACCGGGGTTTTCACGCCAGCAATGGCATCGTGCAAGGCAATTGAAGTGTGCGTATACGCTCCGGCATTGAGTACGATCCCCAGATATTCGACATCGAACCCAACTTCATGAATTTTATCCACCAAACTGCCTTCGTGATTGCTCTGAAAATAATCAATCGAAACTTCAGGGAATGCCTTTCTCAACAAGAGCAGGTAGTCTTCGAAAGTTTGACTGCCGTAAATTTCGGGTTCACGTTTTCCCAATAAATTCAAGTTGGGGCCATTGAGGATGAGTATTTTTTTCATTGTTGCCGTATTTGACTCACTTAGGGGCAATAAAGATGATGATTTTTTTAGTTTGTTGTCCCAATTTTGTTTTTATTGCCTCAAACCTACGTCACCCAAAATAGCAGGAAACAAACTATTTTCTAGCGCTTACGCAATCCCCAATATCTTGTGCGTTTGCAAGCTCAAACTCCACTTTGGATGCCGCAAGCAATACTCCAATGTCAAGCGCGTATGGTGCTTGACGTCAACGCCATCCATGGGTTGGAGGTAGAAGTGATTAAAATGGAATCCTGCAAAGCGCTCTGGTTCTGCTCCCGCTTGGGGGTACACGAGTTTGAGCTCATGCCCGGTTTGAATCAGGATTTCGGTATTGGCTTTGGGGCTCATGCAGATCCAGTCCAATCCTGCTGGCGCTGCAATCGTGCCATTGGTTTCAACCGCCACCTCCAAGTCTCGCTGGTGAAAAGCTTCTATCAGGGGTTCATCCAATTGAAGGAGGGGTTCACCACCGGTACACACCACGTAAGGTTTTCCTACCTGAGGGTCCGGCCACATGCTGATCACCAGCTCTGCCAATTCCCCAGCGTTGTATTTGCCTCCATTTTCGCCATCAATACCCCAAAAATCGGTGTCGCAAAACTGGCAGATGGCTTTGGCGCGGTCTTCCTCCCGACCCGACCAGAGGTTGCAGCCCGAAAAACGACAAAACACTGCCGGACGGCCCGATTGGGCGCCTTCCCCTTGCAGGGTATAAAATATTTCTTTGATTTTGTAAGTAGTCATGTCTTCAATTTGCGGTGCAAAGCTAAGGGGATTGATTTAATTTATCCAGTACCAATTCGAACTCCAAAAATTGATCTTTCTTTGGAAAAAAAAGCGACGGTATTGGTATTTAAATCTATAATTGTTACTTTCACTTTTATTATCGCAAGCCCTAAAGGAATTAGAGATGAAACAATACGTACTCGGAGCAGATTTTGGTACCGATTCGGTGCGCGCTGTGCTGATTGATACGGCCAATGGTGCCGAGTTGGCCAGCGCGGTCAGTCACTACCCGCGTTGGAAAAAAGGCCTGTACTGCCAGCCTGCTCAAAATCAATTTCGCCAACATCCTCTTGATTATATCGAAAGCCTGGAAGACGCCATCAAGCACACCCTGGCCAAACTGCCGGATTTTGATCCGCATGCTGTGGTTGCCATTACCGTGGACACCACTGGCTCTACCCCAGTGGCAGTTGACCAAAGTGGTACCCCCTTGGCGTTGCTGCCCGATTTTGCCGAAAATCCAAATGGTATGTTCATCCTTTGGAAAGACCATACCGCCATTGCTGAAGCTGCCGAAATCAACCACAAATCCCGCACCTGGGGTGGCCTTAATTATACCATGTACGAAGGCGGCATTTATTCTTCTGAGTGGTTTTGGGCAAAAATCATGCATACCGTACGCAGCGATGAACAGGTAAACCAGGCTGCCTATTCCTGGATGGAGCATTGCGACTGGATTACCCACCTCTTGATTGGAGGAACTGATGCCCTGGCTACCAAACGCAGTAGATGTGCAGCTGGCCACAAGGCCATGTGGCACGAATCCTGGGGTGGCTTGCCTTCCGAAGAATTTTTGACCCACCTGGAACCCAAACTGGCCGGATTGCGCGATCGACTTTATACGGATACCTACACTGCTGATCAAGTTGCGGGAAAACTGTGTTCCGAATGGGCGCTACGCCTGGGTTTGCACCAAGACGTAGCGATCAGCGTAGGCACTTTTGATGCGCATGCTGGTGCTGTGGGCGGCGAGGCCGAAGCGTATACCTTGGTGAAAGTAATGGGGACCTCTACTTGCGACATGCTGGTAGCGCCCCTCCACGAGGTACAAGACAAACTCGTACGTGGCATTTGCGGCCAGGTGGATGGCTCTATCGTACCCGGCATGATGGGAATGGAAGCGGGTCAATCTGCTTTCGGCGATTTGCTGGCCTGGTTCAAACAAGTGCTGATTTGGCCCATGCAGCAACTTTTACCCAAATCAGCGCTATTGGATGAGTCCACCAAAACAGCTTTGCTGGAAGAACTCGAAGACCAACTCATCGCTGAGCTCAGTGCTGCCGCTGCTGCAATTCCCGTTGCTCAAACTGGCATCATCGCCCTCGATTGGGTCAACGGACGCCGCACCCCCGATGCAGATCAAAGCCTCAAAGGGGCAATCATGGGCTTGAACATGGGCTCAGATGCTCCGGCTATTTTTAAGGCGCTGGTGGAAGCCATTTGTTTTGGTTCTAAAAAAATTGTCGACCGTTTTGAGTCAGAAGGCATTCCCATCAAAGCCGTAGTGGGCATGGGTGGAGTAGCCAAAAAATCAGACCTGGTGATGCAAACGCTGGCAGATGTGCTGAATCGCCCCATCAAAATTGCCCGCTCGGAACAAGCTCCAGCCCTGGGTGCAGCCATGTATGCCGCAGTCGCAGGGGGCATTTACCCGGATGTGGCCAGCGCGAGCAAGGCGATGGGCAATGGATTTGACAAAATTTACCAACCAATCCCTGCAAATGCACTGCAATACGATAAGTTGTACGCAGCCTATGGCAAATTTGGAGATTTTGTGGAAGGAAAATAGAAAAAAAGAAACAGTATGATCAGTCCTTATCAACACCTCAAAGAAGCCTGTTACGAAGCCAATATGCAGTTGCCCCAATTGGGTCTGGTGCTTTTCACTTTTGGCAATGCCAGCGTGGTGGATCGGGCGGCGGGCGTTTTTGCCATCAAACCCAGTGGAGTGCCTTATGCAACCTTGCGCGCCGAAGACATCGTAATCCTCGACTTTGAAGCCAATGTGGTCGAAGGCAACAAACGCCCTTCTTCAGATACCAAAACCCACGCGGTGTTGTACAAGCATTGGGACAAAATCGGCGGCATCGTACACACCCATTCTACTTATGCCACTGCCTGGGCACAAACTCAGTTGGACATTCCCATCCTGGGCACTACCCACGCGGATCACCTCACCGTAGATGTACCCTGCGCACCGCCTATGGATGATGCCATGATCCAGGGCAATTATGAGTATGAAACGGGATTTCAGATCATCAATGATTTTAAACGCCGCAGTCACAGCTATGAAGAGGTAGAAATGATCCTGGTGGGCAATCATGCGCCGTTTACCTGGGGCAAAACCGTGGAGAAAGCAGTGTACAACAGTGCTGTACTGGAGGAAGTAGCCCGCATGGCCTACCTCAGCGTCACCATTCGTCCCGATGTGCCCCGCTTAAAGGAGGCATTGATTCAAAAACATTACCAACGAAAACACGGAACAGGCGCCTATTATGGACAATAAGTAGTTGTCCACATTAAATCAATCATTTTGAAGGGCTATTTTTTCCTCATCCTTCGTTAAAAAGCCTCGCCGATGCCCTGCATCGCCTACGTTTTTTGCCTCGGCTGCGAAAAAAATAGCCGCTTCAAAAGTGATCATTTAATGTGGACAACTACTTAACCCTGCGGGCCGCCCCAACATTCAAAATATGATTCAACTCAACAACCTCGAAGCCTGGTTCGTCACCGGAAGTCAACACCTTTACGGCCCAGAAACCCTCAAACAGGTCGCACAGAACGCAGAAATCATTGCCAAAGCATTGGATGCATCGGCGCACTTGCCTGTCAAGATTGTATTCAAACCCATCGTAGTGGGCCCAGAAGAAATCACCAAACTGGTGATCGAAGCCAACTCTAATCCACAGTGCATCGGTCTCATTTGCTGGATGCATACCTTTTCGCCAGCCAAAATGTGGATCAATGGCTTGAAGATTTTGCGCAAACCGCTCGCCCACTTGCATACCCAGTTCAACCAGGACATTCCTTGGTCGAGCATCGACATGGATTTTATGAACCTGAATCAGTCGGCGCATGGCGACCGCGAGTTTGGGTTCATTGGTGCACGGATGCGCCTCAGCCGCAAGGTGGTGGTGGGCCACTGGCAAGATCCCGAGGTACACGAACGCCTGGGCGTATGGAGCAGAGTTGCGGCAGCCTGGAACGATTGGCAAGGCGGCAAGTTTGTGCGCTTTGGCGACAACATGCGCCAGGTAGCCGTCACTGAAGGCGACAAAGTAGAGGCCGAAATCAAGTTTGGTTATTCCGTGAATACCCACGGCATTGGTGATTTGGTGCAGGTGATCAACGCGGTGAGCGAAGGGGAGATCAATGGATTGATTGAAGAATACGAGGCAAGCTATACGCTATCCGCAAGTTTGCAAAAAGGAGGTGCACAGCGCAGTTCATTGGTAGAAGCAGCGCGGATCGAAGTCGGGATGCGTACATTTTTGCAGGAAGGCAATTTTAAAGGATTCACCGACACCTTTGAAGATTTGCACGGCATGGCTCAATTGCCGGGTATAGCATCTCAACGCCTGATGGCAGCTGGCTACGGTTTTGGGGGCGAAGGCGACTGGAAAACCGCAGCCCTGGTTCGTGCCATGAAGGTGATGGCGGCGGGTTTGCCCGGTGGTAACTCGTTTATGGAAGACTATACCTACCATTTTCAGCCCAACAACATGCAAGTCCTGGGTGCGCACATGTTGGAAATTTGTCCTTCCATTGCCGCTCAAAAACCAAGTTGTGAGGTACACCCATTGGGCATTGGCGGCAAAGCTGATCCTGTGCGCTTGGTGTTCAACGTTGCGGCGGGTGCTGCGCTCAATGCCTCCATTGTGGACATGGGCAACCGGTTCCGGCTCATTGTCAATGAGGTTGAAGCGGTTGAACCAACCGAAGAGCTGCCCAACCTGCCGGTAGCCCGGGTGCTTTGGAAAGTGAAACCCGATTTGAAAACTGGCGCAGCAGCCTGGATTCTGGCAGGGGGAGCGCACCACACTTGTTACAGCCAAAACCTGAGTACGGAATACCTGGCCGATTTTGCTGAAATCGCTGGAATTGAGTACCTATTGATCAATGAACGCACCAATTTGTACGATTTCAAGAATGAATTGCGCTGGAATGAAGTTTATTTTGGTCACCGTTAACCCAAACTTATTATTTTAGCGCCTTTGTATGACGCAAAAAATTACTTCCCGATTTTTTTAGAGGGAAGTTAATTTTTCTACGTTACCACATAAATTTTAAACATCTAAAACATTCAGATCGATGCAAAATCTACAAATGATAGATTACTGGGTTTTCCTGGCTTATTTCCTGCTGGTTGCCAGTTACGGATATTGGGTATACAACCGCAAAAAGAAAACGGAGACCACTACCACCGATTTTTTTCTGGCGGAAGGATCACTGACCTGGTGGGCCATCGGCGCTTCCTTGATTGCGTCCAACATCTCTGCCGAGCAGTTTATTGGCATGTCGGGCAATGGATTTTTTGTGGGGATAGCCGTGGCAGCCTATGAGTGGCTTGCAGCGATCGCACTGATTATCGTAGCGGTGTTCTTCATGCCGATTTACCTGAAGAACCACATTTATACCATGCCACAGTTTCTCAAAACCCGTTACAATGAAACGGTGAGCATGATTATGACTGTCTTTTGGTTGTTTCTGTACATTTTTGTCAACCTGACTTCCATTCTGTTTTTGGGTGCACTGGCCATCAACAACCTAATTGGGGGCGACCATTTCCACATTATTATGGTAGGGCTGGCTGCTTTTGCCCTGGTCATCACCATTGGTGGAATGAAGGTAATCGGGTATACAGACGTTTTGCAAGTACTCGTACTGATCATTGGGGGCTTGGCTACAACTTGGTTGGCGCTGGATATGGTGAGCGTCAAGTTTGGCATGGGCCACAACATTTTTTCAGGCTTCAACCTCTTGATGGAAAAAGCCGACGATCACTTCCACATGATCCTGGCCAAACCAACCGTCGACTCTTCACAAGAATACATCAACAAATACTTGCTGTTGCCGGGTATCGCCATGTACGCTGCGGGTCAATGGATTGTGAACCTCAACTACTGGGGTTGCAACCAGTACATTACCCAACGGGCCTTGGGTGCCGATCTCAACACGGCACGTACAGGAATCCTGTTTGCCGGATTTTTGAAGTTGATGATGCCGATTATTGTGATGTTGCCGGGTATTGCCGCTTATGTGTTGTACCAAAACGGTGCATTGCAGGATCAAATGGCTCCAGGTGGAAAATTCCTGGCCGACAATGCCTATTCAGCTATCCTGACTTTCTTGCCTACTGGTTTGAAAGGTTTATCAATGGCCGCACTTACGGCAGCAATTGTAGCTTCTTTGGCGGGCAAAGCCAACAGCATTTCTACCATTTTCACGTTGGACATTTACCGCAAGTACATCGATAAAGAAGCCGACGACCGCAAGTTGGTTTGGGTGGGCCGCATGGCGATTGTTGCCTCTATGGTACTGGCAATTGCCCTAACCTGGAATGACCTATTGGGCATTGGTGGAGCGGGTGGTTTTACCTTTATCCAAAAATACACCGGCTTTATCAGTCCGGGCGTATTTGCCATCTTCATTTTGGGTATGTTCTGGAAGCGTACCACTGGTGCCGCAGCGGTAGCCGGGGTATTGGTGGGCTTTGTGTTGTCGGTATTCTTCAATGAGTACGCGCCAGAGGTAATGGGCAATCATACATTCCTCTACACAGCATACCCGGATGGAAACGGTGGTTTCGAGATTCCTTTCCTGATTTGTATGGGTCTGGCCTTTGGATTTACGATCCTAGTGATGGTGGTTATGAGCTTGTTTGGACCTAAAGTCAATCCAAAAGCATTCGAACTGGATACAGCGATGTTCAAGGTATCACCTGGTATTTTGGTGATGATTGTGACTACGCTATTGATCATTACCGCGATTTACGTCAAATTCTGGTAGTGAATTATTGGTTCAGGATCATAAGTTAGCTCTTAACCTATGATCCTGAATCCCTTTTCTTTTACATTGTCGTAACTGGCTTGATCGAAGGAATACAAGTACGAGCCCTTCTTGGATTCTCCGCGCAGTTTCTCATTGGTTTTGACCAAAATGCCCAGCGAGAGGATTTTTTTGCTGAAATTGCCAACATCAAATTCACGCTCATAAATGGCTTCATAGAGGTTGAGCAATTGCATCATGGTGAATTTTTCGGGCAACAATTCAAACCCAATCGGTTGGTATCCAGCTCTTCTGCGCAATCTGCTGAGTGCTGCTTCAATCATTTGTTCGTGGTCAAAAATGAGTTCGGGTCTTTGTTGTACAGGAAACCAATGGGCATCGTGGCTATTCCCCAAGGCTTCGTCGTAATCTTCGATTTTGATGAGGGCATAAAAACAAACCGAGAGTACCCGCTCAACGGGATCACGGTCAACATCGCCAAAAACGTAGACTTGTTCCAGGTAAATGTCTTGTAGTCCTGTCAACTGGTACAAAATGCGCTTGGCTCCATCACTTAAGCTTTCATTGATGCTGAGAAAGCCCCCCATCAATGACCAATTGCCTTGGGCTGGTTCAAAGTTCCGGTGTATCAATAGAAGTTTGAGCTCATTTTGGTCAAATCCAAAAACAATGCAATCGATGGCTACTTTAAAAGCATCGGCTTGGTAGGTGAAAGGCGCTTCGGTCATGTACTCGTGGTTCTTTTAAAGCGACTAAATTAAGCAAATACTTGGTATATTTAGATGAGCTTGATAGAACATTGGTTTTCTTATCGACAATCAAATTCGGAACAGCCAACCCCAAGCAGTATTTCATTGTATGGGTTAACAATACCATTGCACAGCATTCATGCGGTAAATAGCTAAAGTATGAAAAAACGATCAGGATATGTTTTCTTGATTTTATTGTCGTTCCAACGCTTGCTGGGGGTTTCTCCCGTTTTACCCCAAATTTTAAAAATTGATGAAATTTGCGACAATGCCCGCGACGACGACGGAGATGGATTGATCGACATCAATGATCCTGATTGCGACTGTATCCTGATCGAGCCCAAATCGCTGATTCCCAATCCTTCTTTTGAAGAGATGAATTGTTGCCCGCAGAGCCAGAGTCAGCTCAATTGCGCCATAACCTGGATACAAGCTTCCGCTCCCACCACCGATTATTTGCACACCTGTGGCTGGATGGGCTGGCCAAACCTGCCTCCTCCCCTGCCCTTTCCGGATGGAGAAGCAGCAGTGGGGTTTCGCAACGGTCGCTTCGGACAAATGCCCGATTCCAACTGGAAAGAATACGCTGGTGCCTGCCTTTTGGGGCCACTCAAGGCTGGGGTTGCCTACAAATTCAGGTTTTGGGTTGGCTTTACTGACGTTGAAAATTCACCACCAACCAACATTGTATTTTATGGGGCAAAAAATTGCGAAGAACTTCCCTTTGGCAAGGGCAATACCCAGTTTGGATGCCCGGTGAATGGTCCTGGTTGGGTTGAATTGGGGCGGGTTTTCATCAGTGGAGACAAGCAATGGCTGCTCAAGGAAATCAACGTTACGCCCAAAGAAGACATCAATGCCATGGTGATTGGTCCCGATTGTGAGCCTTCTGCACCATCAATCAACCCCTACTATTTTTTCGACAACCTGGTATTGGATGAGCAGCGCAATTTTGATTACCAAATCAGGCCTCAAGGGTTTCCCTGTACCGATCGATTTACGCTGGAGATCCCAGCGATTGAAGACTATACTTACCAATGGTTCAAAGAGGGCATTGCGCTGATCGGCGAAACCAAACCAACCTTACAAGTAAAATACGGAGAAGGCAAATACCAAACCCGCATCACCGGGCGGGATGGTTGTCGGCTGGCACTCCCCTATTTTCATCAATTGCCCCAAAGTACGGGCTATTCTACTGTGAAAATTTGTCCCGGTGCGGTTTATAAATTCCAGCAACAGCGGTTGTCCAGCGCTGGAGAATACCTGGATACCTTCAAAACCATCCACAATTGTGACAGCATCGTGCACTTGACGCTGGAAATTGAAGACCAACTCCAGGACACGGTACAAGCCCGCATTTTGGAAGGAGAACAGTACAAAATTGGCAGTAGTCTGTACGGCACTCCGGGGCAATACCTGTCTCATTTGAGTTCCGCGATAGGTTGCGACAGTACCGTTTTGTTGCAGCTCGATTTTTATAAGATCTATTTCCCCACTGGCTTCAGCCCCAATGACGATGGCAAAAACGATCGTTTTGGTTTTTTTGGCGGAGCAGAACTGCAACGCATTGTGGCATTCAACGTATTCGATCGATGGGGCGGACTGGTTTGGTCAATTCGGGATGTACCCCCAGGTGATGCGGATGCATTTTGGGATGGCTCCAGTCGCGCCCAACCTGCCGCAGAAGGATTGTATACCTACGTGGCAACCCTTTTACTGGCAGATGGACGAGAGCATGTGCGCTACGGCGGAGTGACGCTGACGCGCTAAAATCAATTATTTCAAAGCCAATACCACCACCGAAAATGGAGGTACTTTCACTTTCAATTGGTTGTTGCTCAAAGTTGCACCGTTGAAGGCTGCAG